>NZ_JAMYDZ010000016.1:0-132480 GCF_024129905.1 Pseudomonas sp. 21LCFQ010
ACAGCATCCATTTCACCCCCACGTCTGCCTCATGGATGAATCTGGTGGAGCGTTTCTTCTCAACACTGAGCGAGAAATGGATCAAGCGCCAGGCTCATGTCAGCGTGAAGGATTTAGAGGCCTCAATTGAGTACTACCTGGAAACCTACAACCAGAATCCGAAGCCATTTCGCTGGCACAAAAAAGCGAACGAGATCCTGGGTTCCGTAGCGCGTGCAGCAAAAGCATTGGGTAAGTAGTTTTTCGCCCTACTTGTGAAACACCACACTAGCTGCGCACAGAGATAAAAAAGGCGATCCACCGGATCGCCTTTTTTTATTTCACCACTTTCAGGCTTGGCCTGCCGCTGGGGCGTGGCGGCTCGCTGTCAGGGGGTGAAGTCTCTTCATCCATTTCGATCTCTTCGACATCACGCTCTTCCAGAGCCGGCTCCATGTCAAAGACCATACCCTGGCCATTCTCCCGGGCATAGATGCCCAGAATCGCGCCGACAGGCACATACAGGGTATGGGGAACACCACCAAAGCGGCCTTCAAAGCTGACTGCGTCGTTGTCCATGTGCATCTGCCGCACGGCGCTGGGGGAGACATTCAGGACAATCTGGCCATCATTGGCAAAGCCCTGGGGGACCTGCACCGACGGATACTCGGCATTGACCAGGATATGCGGGGTACAATCGTTATCTACAATCCACTCGTAAAGAGCACGAATCAGATAAGGGCGACTGGAGTTCATCAACGGCTCCTTAAGCCTTAGCGCATTTCACGTTCAGCAGCAGACAGGCTTGCCTGAAATGCTTCGCGCGCGAACTGGCGCTCCATGTAATCGAGCAACGGCTTGGCGTGCCGCGGCAATTCAATACCCAATATCGGCAAACGCCAGAGTATGGGCAGTAGACAGCAATCGACGAGACTTTGCTCGTCACTGAGAAAAAAAGGTTTCTCGGCAAACAACACAGAGACACCTGTCAGACTCTCGCGCAGCTCCTTGCGCGCCTGTACCCGCTCGCCTTCCTTGCTACGCGGATCCAGGATCAGATCCACCAGCGCACACCAGTCACGCTGGATCCGGTGGGCCAGCAACCGGGTATTGGCTCTGGCCACCGGATAGACCGGCATCAAGGGCGGATGCGGATAACGCTCTTCCAGATACTCCATCACCACCGTCGGCTCGTACAACGCCAGGTCCCGATCGACCAGAGTCGGCAGGCTGCCGTAAGGATTCACCTCGATCAATTGCGCAGGCAGCCGGTCAGCCACCACATCGATGATCTCGGCAGCAACGCCCTTCTCGGCGAGCACGATACGTACGCGATGGGAATAGTGGTCGGCGGGGTCGGAATAACAGGCCAACCGATTGGTCACGCCCATGGTGATCCTCCTCGCTTGTAGAAATTTATGTAATACAAATGCAAACGCGCCCCGCAATGCCTGAGTAAGTGATCGTCAGCAGCAGCGAGCAGTTGCGGGCCACAAGATAGCTTATTTACCGATGGTAAATCTGCAATCCTGGCCCGCTACTATACCCGCACTGCGGCGATTCTCTTAATACAGTCACTCAGGGACGCGCAGGTTGACGGCTAAAACCCGCCGATCAGTGAATATCTTTCCAGTACTCGCGCTTCAACAGCCAGGCAAATACAAAGAAGAACGCGAGGTACAACAGCACCCAGGTGCCGATCCGTTGATGCTCAAGCTTTACAGGGTTGGCCGAGTAGGCCAGGAACGTCACCAGATTGCGGACTTTCTCATCGAACTGCTCCGGGTTGAGACTGCCCGTGCCCGCAATCACGGTCAGTTGATCACATGCCTCATGGGTCAGCGGTGAACCACTCAACGGGTCATATTGCTTCTTGCCGTCCACTTCCAGCGCCACCTGCTTGCAACCGATAACTTGACGCCCTTGCAGACCGGCCAGCACATTGGGCATACCGACATTAGGGAATACCCGATTGTTGACCCCCATAGGTCGCGACGGGTCTTCATGGAACGAGCGCAAGTAGTTATATAGCCAATCGGTACCGCGCACCCGCGCCACCAGGGTCAGGTCGGGCGGCTCGGCGCCGAACCAGGCCTTGGCGTCTTCGGCGCGCATGCTGCTTTTCATATGGTCACCGATTTTGGCACCGGTAAACACCAGCATCTGCAACATGGTTTCGTGCGCGATACCCAGATCGTCCGCCACACGCTCATAGCGCTGATACTTGGCCCCATGACAGCCCATGCAGTAGTTGACGAACGTGCGCGCACCGTCCTGCAGCGCAGCCTTGTCGGAGACGTCGATGTCGACCGGCTCCAGCTTCAGACCCGCTCCGGCCGCCAGAGCCAGCATGGGCAGGCAAGCCAGCATCAATACAGCGAATAGCTTTTTCATCAGCCTGTCACCCTCTCTGGAACCGGTTTGGTTTTTTCGAGCCGGGTATAGAACGGCATCAGAATGAAATACGCGAAGTACAGGAAGGTGCAGATCTGCGACAGCAATGTGCGCCCCGGGGTAGGCGACAACACCCCCAGCACCCCCAGCGTCACAAACGCCACGCAGAACACCGCCAGCCAAACCCGGCTCAGCCAGCCCTTGTAACGCATCGAACGCACCGGGCTGCGGTCCAGCCACGGCAGGACAAACAGCACAGCAATCGCAGCGCCCATTGCCATAACGCCCATGAGCTTGTCCGGGATCGCGCGCAAGATTGCGTAGAACGGCGTGAAGTACCAGACCGGCGCAATATGCTCCGGAGTCTTGAACGGATTGGCCGCTTCGAAATTGGGCTTTTCCAGGAAGTAACCGCCCATTTCCGGAAAGAAGAACACAATGGTGCAAAACACAAAGAGAAACACCGCAACACCAACGATATCCTTGACCGTGTAATACGGATGAAACGGAATACCGTCCAGCGGAACGCCGTTCTCGTCCTTGAGCTTCTTGATATCAATGCCGTCAGGATTGTTCGAACCGACTTCATGCAGCGCCAGGATATGCAGGACCACCAGGCCGAGAATCACGATCGGCAGGGCCACCACGTGCAAGGCGAAGAAGCGGTTGAGGGTGATGCCGGAGATCAGATAATCGCCACGAATCCACTCGGTCAGCGCATCGCCGATAAAAGGAATGGCACCGAACAGCGAGATGATCACCTGCGCCCCCCAGTAGGACATCTGCCCCCAGGGCAACAGATAGCCCATGAACGCCTCTGCCATCAGCGCCAGATAGATGAACATACCGAAGATCCACACCAGCTCACGAGGCTTCTGGTACGAGCCGTACAGCAGGCCGCGAAACATGTGCAGGTAGACCACGATAAAGAATGCCGAAGCCCCGGTGGAGTGCAGCAGACGCAGGATGGCGCCGTACTCCACATCACGCATGATGTACTCGACGGACGCGAAGGCATCTTCGGCGGTCGGCGTGTAGTTCATGGTCAACCAGACACCGGTGGCCAGTTGGTTGACCAGCACCAGCAACGCCAGCGAGCCGAAGAAATAGAAAAAGTTGAAGTTCTTGGGTGCGTAATACTTGCTTAGATGCTCTTCCCACATCCGGGTTGCCGGGAACCGCGCATCGATCCATGCCATGAATTTGCTCATCACGCTTTCTCCTGATCGACGCCGATGACAATGACCGTCTCGGACTCGTAGCTGTGCGGCGGCACCGGCAGATTCAATGGTGCAGGCTGCGCCTTGTAGACCCGCCCAGCCAGGTCGTAGCGCGATCCGTGGCAGGGGCAGAAGTAACCGCCCACCCAGTCAGCACCCAGGTCGGCTGGCGCGACTTCAGGACGAAAGGTCGGCGAACACCCCAGATGGGTACACAGGCCGACCAGCAGGAGGATTTCCGGTTTGATCGAGCGCAACGCCTGGTCGACATATCCGGGCTGCACCGAGGCCCTGGACTCAGGGTCCGACAGCTGCGCAGTACGCTTGCCCAACTCAGCGAGGATCTGCGGCGTTCGGCGCAGAATGAACACCGGCTGACCGCGCCATTCGGCGACCATCTGCTGCCCCGGCTCGATCTTGCCGATATTGACCTTCACCGGTGCGCCTGCGGCCTTGGCCTTGGCACTGGGAAACCACGACCCCACGAACGGGACCGCAGCCCCTACCGCCCCTGCTGCCCCGACTACCGAAGTCGCTGCAACCAGGAAGCGACGCCGGCCTGGATTGACGCCGTCATTGCTCATTCCGCCCTCTCCCGTCCACTGCAGCCTCTGATTGATCAGAGACCTGCACGATAAAATCTAGTCATTGCCAAGTGGCCGGGATGGTAAATAAAGCCCCTTCTGTCAACAAGGTCTTAAGACCCCTCAAAAGGTAGGAATAGCTGTAAACATTGACTTACAACAATGAGGCGATTTGCCACACAGCTAAATGAGAGGCATAAAAAAACGCCCGGCTTCCGAAGAAGCGGGCGTTCTTTTTGAGGCGTAAAAGCGAATTAACGCTTCGAGTACTGCGGACGCTTACGCGCTTTACGCAGACCGACTTTCTTACGCTCAACTTCACGGGCGTCGCGAGTAACGAAGCCGGCTTTACGCAGGGAGCTGCGCAGCGACTCGTCGTATTGCATCAGGGCGCGAGTGATACCGTGGCGGATTGCGCCAGCCTGGCCACTTACGCCGCCACCGATAACGGTGACGTAGATGTCGAATTTCTCGGTGGTCTCGGTCAGTTCCAGTGGCTGGCGAACTACCATGCGGGCAGTTTCACGGCCAAAGAACACGTCCAGCGAACGGTTGTTGATCGAGATGTTACCAGTGCCCGGACGCAGGAAAACGCGAGCGGTTGCGGTCTTGCGACGGCCAGTGCCGTAATTTTGAGTCGCCGACATAATCAACTATTCCGTTAAAACTTCAGTTCTTGGGGCTGCTGAGCAGTATGAGGGTGAACAGCGCCCGCATAGACTTTCAGCTTACGGTACATGTCGCGACCCAGCGGGTTCTTAGGCAGCATGCCCTTAACCGCGGTCTCGATCACGCGCTCAGGAGCCTTGTCGATCAGCTTTTCGAAGTTGATCGATTTGATCCCGCCCGGGAAACCGGAGTGAGAGTAGTAGATCTTGTCGGAAGACTTGGCACCAGTAACACGGATCTGCTCGGCATTGATCACGACGATGTAGTCGCCAGTGTCAACGTGCGGAGTGTATTCCGGTTTGTGCTTGCCACGCAGACGGCTCGCGATTTCGGTGGCCAGACGACCCAGGGTCTGGCCAGCAGCGTCGACGACGAACCAGTCGCGCTTAACTGTTTCCGGTTTAGCAGTAAAAGTTTTCATTCTTTATAGCCTCAGGGGCCGCCTGAAAAAAATAGACGGCGGAGCTTACTGAATAGTGCATTCTCTGACAAGCCAAACAGGCCAGCCGGAGTCAGCCGGAAACAGACGCTATCGGGGGCTCGGGTCAGCGCGTCCGCATACGGCAGATTCTTTAGCGACGGGGCATCACTCCCGCAACCAAGAGGTGGCGAATTATACAGGCTGCAACAAGAAGCTCAACCGGAATTTCGTCCTGTCCTCACCACCGGACATGAGCGGCGGGCCAGAGCCTTGGTGGTTATTGTTACAGGGGGTGCTTCAGGCTGGACAGGACCGGCAAAACATAAGACGATCCAGCCGTTGTTTGACCACTATTACCTATAAGAACAAAGATCATGCCGATACAACCCTGCGCCGTATTGCGGCGTGTGAGCATCCTGGCGATTGACCGGGTGTTCGCCTCAACCCTGATGCAGGCCAAGGATTTCTTCCATCTGGCCAGCCTGCGCTACAGCAAACAATTGGGCCACGGCATCAAGCCTGCCTTCGAAATCCGCCTGGTCAGCCCCGACGGCCAGCCCGTCAACAGCTTCAGCGATGTCATGCTGCCGGTCGACGGCGGCCTGGAGTCCAGCGACATCATTGTGCTGCCCGCCTTCTGGGATGACTTCGATGCACTTTGCCAGCGCTATCCGCAGGTACTGCCATGGCTGCGCGAACAGCATGCCAGAGGCGCAGTATTGTGCGCCGAAGCCAGCGGTGTGTTCTGGCTGGCGGCCAGCGGCCTGCTCGACGGCAAGGAAGCGACCACTTACTGGCGGTTCTTCAATGAGTTCACCGAGCGGTTTCCGAAAGTGCTGCTCAATCAGGACAAACACATCATCGATGCTGACAACCTGTATTGCGCAGGCGGCAGCACTTCGGCGTGCGATCTGTATATCTACCTGATCGAGCGGTTTTGCGGCGCCAACGTGGCCCAGGCCGTGGCCCGCGACATCCTGTATGAGGTACGGCGCAATTATTCGCCGGGGCGGATCGGCTTTGGCGGTCAGAAGCTGCACCAGGACATGATCATCCTGCAAATCCAGCACTGGCTCGAAGAACACTTCGCCGACAAGTTCCGTTTCGAGGACGTGGCCCGCGAACACGGCATGAGCATTCGCAATTTCATGCGCCGCTTTCAGGGAGCCACAGGCGACAAACCGCTGCACTACCTGCAACGGCTACGCATCGAAACAGCCAAAGGACTGCTCTCGGCCACGCGCAAGAGCATCAAGACCATCAGCTACGAAGTGGGCTACGACGACGCCAGTTTCTTCGCCAGGCTGTTTCGCCAGCACACAGAGCTTTCACCGAATCAGTATCGCCAGCAATTCCAGCAGGCGGCGTAGAAGCAGCTACAAGCGGTAAGCTTCAAGCTGCAAGAAGAAACAAGGCAGACCGTGTGCGGCTCTTGCTCCTTCTTGCAGCTTACCGCTTGAAGCTTGCGACTGCTTTCAGGGCTTGTGCGCCCGCGCCAGGAATTCGTGGGACTGCATCTCCAGCAGGCGGCTGAGGGTGCGCTGGAATTCGAAGTTCAGGCGACCACCGGAGTACAGGTCCTTGAGCTCGACTTCGGCCGAGATGATCAGCTTGACGTTGCGATCGTAGAATTCGTCGACCATGTTGATGAAACGCCGGGCGATGTCGTCGGTGGTCACGCTCATCTGCTCCACATCGCTGAGCAGCACGGCGTGGAAGATCTTGCCCAGTTCGATGTAGTCGTTCTGGCTGCGCGGGCCGTCGCACAGGTCGCGGAAGTTGAACCAGGCGACATCGTCACAGGTCCGCAGTGCGCGGATTTCGCGGTTTTCGATCATCAGCACGTCGTTTTCGACGGTCTGCGCACAGTCGGGCGTCAACGCCTTGAAGCTGGCGCGCAGGCTCTGCTCTGCGGCCTCGTCGAGCGGGAAGTGAAACAGCTCGGCCTGCTCCAGATGACGCAAGCGATAGTCCACGCCACTGTCGACGTTGACCACCTCGGTATGCTGCTTGATCAGCGCGATGGCCGGCAGGAAACGCGCCCGTTGCAGACCGTCCTTGTACAGACCGTCCGGCACGATGTTGGAGGTCGCCACCAGCGAAACGCCATTTTTGAACAGTTCTTCCATCAACGTGCCAAGAATCATGGCATCGGTAATGTCAGACACGAAGAATTCATCGAAGCAGATAATCCGCGCTTCTTCCGAGAAACGCTTGGCGATCACGGTCAGCGGGTTCTTCTCGCCCTTGAGGGTCTTCATCTCGTCGTGCACGCGCTTCATGAAGCGGTGAAAGTGCGTGCGCATCTTCTGCTCGAACGGCAGCGCGTCGAAGAAGGTGTCGACCAGATAGGTCTTGCCCCGACCTACACCGCCCCAGAAATACAGGCCTTTGACAATCTCCGGCTCCTTCTTGCCGAACAGCTTGCCGAACAGGCCGGGCTTGCTGTTCTGGGCGGCAATCAAATCGTCGTACAGGCGCTGCAGGTGACGCACAGCGTTTTCCTGAGCGGCATCATGAAAGAAGTCCGGGCGTTTCAGATCGGCTTGATATCGTTCCAGAGGCGTCATAATTGGTCAGCAGGGCAATAAAAGCGGGCCGACACTTTAGCGACGGCCCCGAGGAATGGCAATCAGTCCTGTTGAGGAGCCAACGCCGACTTGAGGGTTTCGATGGCCGCATCGCGGGCCACGGCATCCTTGAACACCGGGCTGTCAGCCACACAGGCATCGTCCAGCCACAGACTGAAACGGTCGGCCTCGGCGCGGATATCCAGCGCACCGCCCTGTTGCAGCTGTTTGCTGACCGCACCGGCCGCCTTGCCGTCGGCAAAAGTGCGCGACAGCAACAGTTGCTCACCGTCAGCAGCCAGCAGGCGGAAACGGAAACTGCCGTCGTCTTCGCGGAAGCTCACGAAGCGTGCCGCCTTGACGGCCTTTTTCTTGCCGCTGTCGGCGCTCTGCTGCACCGAACGGAACGAACGCAGGCCCACGGCTTCACGCAGGGTTTCAAGGAATGGCGTGGCAGTGCGACGGGCCTTTTGCGCGCCCGCCAGCAGAATGTCTTCCAGGTCGGCAGGGCGGGCGATCAAGCCCTGGTAAATCTCCCGCGGTTCGCTCAACTGCTCCTCGAGCAGATTGAACAGACGGCTCTTGGCCTCGCCCCAGCCCAGACCGTCGAGCAGTTCACTACGGAACGCTGCGCTTTGCTCGGCGGTGGAAAACGCCTGATACAGGGTAAACAGGTGCGAGTTATCAGGGTCTTTGGCCTCGCCCGGCGCCCGCGAGTCGGTAACGATGCGCGAGATGGCGTCCTTGAGGTCCTTGGCGCTGCTGAACAGCGGGATGGTGTTGTCGTAGCTCTTGGACATCTTGCGCCCGTCCAGGCCTGGCAAGGTCGCCACCGTTTCTTCGATCAGCGCCTCAGGCAAGGCGAAAAAATCCTTGCCGTTGCCAAACAGGTGGTTGAAACGCTGGGCGATGTCGCGGGCCATTTCCACATGCTGGATCTGGTCACGACCGACCGGAATCTTGTGCGCATTGAACATCAGGATGTCGGCCGCCATCAGCACCGGGTAGCTGAACAGGCCCATGGTCACCCCGGCGTCGGGGTCTTCGCCGTTTTCGACGTTCTTGTCGACCGACGCCTTGTAGGCGTGAGCACGGTTGAGCAGGCCCTTGCCCGCGACACAGGTCAGCAGCCAGGTCAGCTCGGGGATTTCCGGGATGTCCGACTGCCGATAGAAAGTCACCCGCTCAGGATCCAGACCGGCCGCCAGCCAGGTGGCGGCAATCTCCAGGCGCGAACGCTGGATGCGCTGCGGGTCGTCGCACTTGATCAGGGCATGATAGTCGGCCAGAAAGTAGAACGAATCGGCGCCAGGCTGGCGGCTGGCGACAACCGCCGGACGAATCGCGCCGGCATAGTTGCCCAGATGGGGAGTGCCGGTGGTGGTGATACCGGTCAGGATACGAGTGGTCATGGCAGGTCGCTTAATCAGTGAAGTGCATCAATTCGAGAGCCGGGGCATGACCAGATCCTTCAGATCCGTCAGCTTGCCGTGGAAGAAGTGTCCGCATTCTGCCACTTTCAGCAGCTCATGGGGGCGCGGCAACAGCGCCGACCAGTCATACACCAGCGCAGGCGCAATGACTTCGTCGGCGTCAGGCTGGATAACGGTCAGCGGCGCCTGCTGCGGCAGGGCGTCGTGATCCTTGAAGCGCGACACCGCCGGTGCGATCAGAAACACACGCTCCAGAGCCTCGCCACGGGCCTCCAGCTCGCCGCACAGCGATCCGGCGACATACCCACCAAAAGAGAAACCAAACACGGTGAGCGGCAGCTCAGGCTGCTGCGTGCGCAGCCAGCGAGCGGCGGCGCGGGCATCGTCGACTTCCTCGGTGCCAGCGACTGAAGTGCCGGCGCTGGCGCCCACTCCACGATAATTGAAGCGCAAGGTGCTCAAGCCGGCATCGCGGGCAGCACGTTGCAAGGTGGCAACCACCTTGTTGAGCATGGTGCCGCCCTGCACCGGGTTGGGATGGCAAATCAGCGCCACACCTTTCGCATCGGGCAGGTCCTGATAAAGTGCTTCGAGCTGGCCCTGCGGGCCGTCAATGAAAACAGGGGTTTCGCGCATAGCGGTGAAGAACTCCGTGACCCCGAAATGGGTAAACTCGTCTAGCTGATTGTCTGTGCCTGGCATATCGGCGACGCGTCGCGGCTATACAGCGCAGGTTCCAGCCGTTAACGTAATGCAAAGCCGTTTATAGAGGAAGGACTCGTGGAACACTCGCTCTTAGTTTGGTTGTTGCCGACTCTTGCCCTGGTTGCCGGTGTCGTCATTGGTTTCCTGGTCGCACGTCTGCTGCCCAACACCGTTCCGAACAGCACCCAGCGTCAGCTGGATGAGGTTCAGGAGCGTTTCGATACCTATCAGAACGAGGTGGTCACTCACTTCAACAGCACGGCTAATCTGGTTCAGAAGCTGACCCAGCAGTATCAGGAAGTCCAGGAGCACCTCGCTGAAGGCGCCAACCGCCTGGCACTGGACGAGCTGACCCGTCAACGTCTGCTGGCCGCCATGCACCCAGAGGCGCATCACGCACCACGCGATCGGCTGACTCCGCCACGCGATACCGAAGCGCCCAAAGACTACGCACCCAAATCGCCAAACTCCCCTGGCATGCTGGATGAGCATTACGGCTTGAAAAAGTAACCTGTACGCCGTTATGAAAAAGCCCCCGCGCCGCAAGGCCGGGGGCTTTTTCTTTGGTGCAGTGTCAGCGATACGATGGGAGTGGCCAGCCGGCGAATCCATGGTGGATGTACCACCGTCTTCGCCAGCAGAGCCTCCTACCGTGCCTCAGTAGGGCATCAGATCGCGCCGCGGCTACGCAGCACGTCCAGTACCAGCTTGACGCCCTCTTCCACACTCACGCGCTGGGTATCGATCACCAGATCGGCGTCCAGCGGCACGTCGTACGGGAACGACTCGCCCGGAATGTTATCGCCATTGGCGGCATACAGCCCCTGCGGGTCACGCTCACGGCAGACGCCTGGCGAAGCCTGCACGTAGACCGTCACCAGACGCTCTTTGCCGATCAACGCCTTGGCCTGCTCGCGGCCTTCGGCATCCGGCGCAACGAACGCGGCCAGGGTCAGCAGGCCGGCTTCGTTGAACTGGCGCGCCACATGGGCGGCGCGACGCCAGTTCTCGGTACGTCCGGCACGGTCCTGCGGCAGCCCTTTGTTCAAGTCATGACGCAGGTTCTGACCATCGAGCACATAGACCGAACGGCCCATGTCGAACAGCTTGCGCTCCACGGCATAGGCCAGAGTGCTCTTGCCGGCGCCAGACAGGCCGCTGAACAACACAGTGGCAGGCTGCTGGCCCAGACGCAGGGCGCGCTCTTCAGTAGAAACGTGAGCCTGCTTGCCGTGCTGGCCATTACCACCGTGTGGCAACACCGGTTGCGCGATGATCATGCCGGCACCAACAGTGCCATTGGTCAGGCGATCGATGACAATGAACGCACCGGTGGTGCGGTTGCTTTCGTAACCGTCCAAGGCGATGGAGGCATCGAGGGCAACCTTGACCCGGCCGATCTCGTTGAGCTGCAGCGCACTGGCGGCGCCGTGCTCAAGGGTGTTCACATCGACCTTGTGGGTGATGCTGGCAATCGAGCCCGGCACGTAGCTGGTAGCGCGCTTGATGTCATATTTCTTGCCCGGCAGCATCGGCTCTTCGGACATCCAGACCAGCATCGCGTCGAACTGGTCGGTGACCGGCGGCACGTTGTCGGCATGCACCAGCAGGTCGCCACGCGAGATGTCGATTTCGTCTTCCATGGTCAGGGTCACGGCCTGGCCGGGACCGGCCTGCTCCAGCTCGCCTTCATAGGTGACGATGGACTTGACCCGGCTGCTCTTGCCCGACGGCAGCACCACGACTTCGTCACCCTTGTGCACGATGCCGCTGGCCAGGGTGCCGGCAAAGCCACGGAAATTCAGGTTCGGACGGTTGACGTACTGCACCGGGAAACGCAGGTCGGTGAAGTTGCGGTCGGCGGCCACCTCGACGGTTTCGAGGATTTCCATCAGCGCGGGGCCGGTGTACCACGGCGAACGCTCGCTGCGGTTGACCACGTTGTCGCCCTTGAGCGCCGACATCGGCACGAAGTGCAGGCTGCTCGGGGTCAGGTTGATCGCCTCGGCGAACTTCAGGTAGTCGGCCTTGATCGACTCGAAAACCTGCTCGTCGAAGCCCTTGAGGTCCATCTTGTTGATCGCGACCACGATGTGCTTGATGCCCAGCAACGAGGCAATGTAGCTGTGGCGGCGGGTCTGGGTCTGCACGCCGTAACGGGCGTCGACCAGAATGATCGCCAGGTCGCAGGTCGAGGCACCGGTGGCCATGTTGCGGGTGTACTGCTCGTGGCCCGGGGTGTCGGCAATGATGAACTTGCGCTTGGCAGTCGAGAAGTAGCGGTAGGCCACATCGATGGTAATGCCCTGCTCGCGCTCGGCCTGCAGACCGTCGACCAGCAGCGCCAGGTCGATTTCTTCGCCGGTGGTGCCGACCTTCTTCGAATCGCGGGTGATGGCTTCCAGATGGTCTTCGTAGATCATCTTGGAGTCGTGCAGCAGACGCCCGATCAGGGTGCTCTTGCCGTCGTCGACGTTACCGCAGGTAAGGAAACGCAGCAGCTCTTTACGCTCGTGCTGCGCCAGATAAGCGAGGATGTCTTCGCTGATCAAATCGGATTGGTGCGACATGGAGTAACCCTGAAATTAGAAGTAGCCTTGACGTTTCTTGTCTTCCATCGAGCCTGCGCCATCGTGGTCGATGACACGGCCCTGACGCTCGGACGTCCGGGTCAGGAGCATTTCCTGGATGATGTCGGTCAGGCTTTCGGCGTCGGACTCGACGGCGCCCGTCAACGGGTAGCAGCCCAGAGTACGGAAGCGCACCTTCTTCTTGACGATACGGGCCTTTTCTTCCTCGGACAGGTGCTCGAGGATGCGCTCGTCGTCGATCATGATCAGGGTGCCGTTCTTCTCGATGACTTCACGCTCGGCGGCGAAGTACAGCGGCACGATCGGGATGCCTTCGAGGTAGATGTACTGCCAGATGTCCAGCTCGGTCCAGTTCGACAGCGGGAAAACGCGGATCGACTCGCCCTTGTTGACCTTGCCGTTGTAGACGTTCCACAGCTCCGGGCGCTGGTTCTTCGGGTCCCAGCGATGCTTGCTGTCGCGGAACGAGTAAACGCGCTCTTTGGCCCGCGATTTTTCTTCGTCGCGGCGCGCGCCACCGAAGGCGGCATCGAAACCGTGCTTGTCCAGCGCCTGCTTGAGGCCCTGGGTCTTCATGATGTCGGTGTGCTTGGCACTGCCGTGGGTGAACGGGTTGATTCCCTGGGCAACCCCTTCCGGGTTGACATGGGTGATCAGTTCCAGGCCCATTTCCTCGACCATTTTGTCGCGGAAGCTGTACATCTCCTGGAATTTCCACTGGGTATCGACGTGCATCACCGGGAACGGCAGCTTGCCAGGGAAAAAGGCCTTGCGTGCCAGATGCAGCATCACGGCCGAGTCCTTGCCGATCGAGTACAGCATCACCGGGTTATCGAACTCGGCGGCGACCTCGCGGATGATGTGGATGCTTTCCGCCTCCAGCTGTTTCAGATGCGTCAGTTTGTCAACCATGGCTACTCACGGATTGCATGTATTGTGGTCAGGCCTGCACCAACCACGCGCGACAAGGCGCGTTTAATGGCAGACCCGGTCCAGTGGCGGCCGGCGGGCCGTATTCGAGCCGCGCACTTTATCATGCACGACCACCGCACTTCAGTGAGCACAATAGATCGAAACGATCTAACCATATAGCCGCCGGTTTGGACCTGCGAGCCGGTTGCCTGACCATCGCGCTCTGGGTCGCGGCTCAGACCGGGTTGGGACAGTCGATGAAAATGTGCTCCAGCGCAAAGCGCCGCGCCAGATAATCACCCAGTGCCTGCACGCCGTAACGCTCGGTGGCATGATGGCCGGCGGCAATGAAACTGATGCCGTTCTCTTGAGCGCTATGAAACGTCTGCTCGGAGGCTTCGCCGCTGAAGTACAGATCAACCCCCTCAAGCACCGCCTGGTCAATGTAGCCCTGGCCACCGCCAGAACACCAACCGACGCGCTGCACCATCCGGTCGCCCTCAATCAACAACGGCTCGCGGCCCAGTACCTCCTGCACGCGCCGGGCAAAGTCACGGGCGCTGACCGGCTCGGCCAGCGAACCGACCAGCCCCACCACCTTGGGGTCAGCGGGATTCAACGGCCCTTCGACCGTGATATCCAGTTGCCGCGCCAACTGCACGTTGTTACCCACTTCCGGGTGCACGTCCAATGGCAGATGATAAGCCAGCAGGCTCATGTCATGCCTGAGCAGGGTCTTCAGGCGACGTTGCTTCATCCCCACCACGCAGGGATTCTCGCCTTTCCAGAAGTAACCATGATGGACCAGAACCAGATCGGCCTGGGCCTCGACAGCGGCATCGAGCAACGCCTGGCTGGCGGTTACACCACTGACAATACGCATGACCTGTGGGCGCCCTTCGACCTGCAGGCCGTTGGGGCAATAGTCCTGGATCCGGGCGCTGTTGAGGTAGCGATCGGCTTCTTCAACCAGGGTGGTGAGGGCTACGGCCATGAAAGATTCCTCGATGAACGGTTCGGTATCGCGGTCAGCACAACATAGATACCTTAAATTGCGTGAGTAATACGAGACAGCGCCTGCGGTGCTCGTATAATGCCCGCCATTATGGCGCAGCCCGGCTAATAAATTCTGCGCCTGTCACTCCCAGGATCTTCTCTCAATGCTAAAGGCACTGCGCTATTTTGGCTGGCCATTGCTCGCAGGCGTATTGGTCGCCCTGCTGGTCATCCAGCGTTTTCCTCAATGGGTCGGTTTGCCCAGTCTGGACGTCAATTTGCAACAGGCACCGCAATCCACCCAGATTGTGCAGGGCCCTTCGTCGTATGCCGACGCGGTCAGCGCTGCCGCACCGGCGGTGGTCAACCTGTACAGCACCCGGCTGATCAACAAGTCGGCCAACCCGCTGTTCGAAGACCCGCAATTCAGGCGCTTTTTCGGCGACAACCAGCCCAAACAGAAGCGCATGGAATCGAGCCTGGGGTCTGGCGTGTTGATGAGCCCGGAAGGCTACATCCTCACCAACAACCACGTAACCAGTGGCGCCGATCAGATCATCGTGGCACTCAAGGACGGTCGTGAGACCGTGGCGCGGGTCATCGGCAACGATCCGGAAACCGACCTGGCAGTAGTCAAGATCGATCTTAAAAACCTGCAGGCCATCACCATTGCCCGTTCTGACAACATTCGCATCGGCGACGTTGCACTGGCGATCGGCAACCCGTTCGGCGTCGGCCAGACCGTCACCATGGGCATCATCAGCGCCACCGGGCGCAACCAGTTGGGCCTCAATACCTACGAAGACTTCATTCAGACCGACGCGGCGATCAACCCCGGCAACTCCGGTGGCGCACTTGTTGATGCCAACGGCAACCTGATCGGCATCAACACCGCGATTTTTACCGAGTCACGCGGCTCGCAAGGCATCGGTTTCTCGATCCCGACCAAACTGGCGATCGATGTGATGAAGTCGATCATCGAGCATGGTCAGGTGATCCGCGGCTGGCTGGGCATTGAAGTACAGAACCTGACCGCCGATCTGGTCGAGTCCTATGGCCTCAAAGGCCGTCAGGGCGTGGTGGTATCTGCGGTATTTCGCGACGGCCCGGCGCAAAAGGCCGGCCTGCAACTGGGCGATATCATTCTGAGCATCAATGATGAAGTGGCCACCGACGGACGTCGCGCCATGAATCAGCTGGCCCGCGCTCGACCAAAGGAAAAGATCGCGATCAATGTGCTGCGCAATAACAAGGAACTGCGCCTGACCGCAGAAGTGGGGATTCGTCCACCACCGGCTCCAGCCCCGGCCCACACCCCGGCCGCCAACGCGCAATAACCCGTGTCGGCCTTGGCCGCGAACCTGCTGGTTCGCGGCCAAGGCCGATGACACTCAGATATCGCTCAACGCATCCAGCAACGCCTGGTTCTGCTCTGGCGTGCCAATGGTAATGCGCAGGAACTGGGCAATCCGCTCCTGCTTGAAGTGCCGCACGATAACCCCTTGCTCACGCACTTTCGCCGCCAGGCCTGCGGCATCATGCTGCGGGTGACGGGCGAAGATGAAGTTGGCTGCCGAAGGCAGAACTTCAAAGCCCTTGCCCTGCAACTGCTCGACCAAGGCTTCGCGACTGGCAATCACCGCGTTGCGGGTGGTATTGAAATGCGCCTGATCTTCGAACGCCGCAGTGGCGCCCACGATCGCCAGACGATCCAGCGGGTAGGAGTTGAAGCTGTTCTTGACCCGCTCCAGCGCTTCGATCAGATCAGGATGGCCGACCGCCAGGCCGACCCGCAGCCCGGCCAGCGAACGTGACTTGGACAGGGTCTGGGTCACCAGCAGGTTCGGGTAGCGGTCCACCAGGCTGATGGCGGTCTCGCCACCAAAGTCGATGTAGGCTTCGTCCACGACCACAACTGAATCCGGGCTGGCCTTGAGGATTTGCTCAATGGCTTCCAGCGCCAGCAGGCAGCCGGTAGGCGCATTCGGGTTGGGGAAGATGATCCCGCCGTTGGGCCGCGCATAATCGTGCACACGAATCTGGAACTGCTCGTCCAGCGCTACGGTTTCATGGGCAATCCCATACAGGCCGCAGTAAACCGGATAGAAGCTGTAGCTGATGTCCGGGAACAGCAGCGGTTGGTCGTGCTGAAACAGGCCATAGAAAATATGCGCCAGCACTTCGTCGGAGCCGTTGCCCAGGAACACCTGATTGGGCTGCACCTTGTAGTAAGCCGCCACCGCTTGCTTGAGCAGGTCGCTGTTAGGGTCCGGATACAGACGCAGGCCATCGCCGAGTTCGGCGCGCATGGCTTCGAGCGCCTTTGGCGAGGGGCCGTAAGGGTTTTCGTTGGTGTTGAGCTTGACCAGCTTGTTCAGCTTGGGTTGCTCGCCCGGCACATAAGGCACCAGGCTCTTGACGAAAGGACTCCAGAATTTGCTCATGTTTACTCGCCTTGCTCGCTAAGCCCGGGCTTGAAGCCGGTATCGGTAATACGGTATTCGGCGCTGCGCGCATGACCACTGAGCGATTCGCCACGAGCCAGTACCGAAGCGGTCTTGCCCAGCTCCGAGGCGCCCTGCGGCGAACAGAAGATGATCGACGAACGCTTCTGGAAGTCATAAACCCCCAGCGGCGACGAGAAACGGGCGGTGCCGGAAGTCGGCAACACATGGTTGGGACCGGCACAGTAGTCACCCAGTGCTTCGCTGGTGTGGCGGCCCATGAAGATCGCACCGGCATGGCGGATCTGCGGCAGCCAGGCCTGCGGGTCTTCAACCGACAACTCAAGGTGCTCCGGGGCGATGCGGTTGGCCACATCGATGGCTTGTTGCATATCGGCAACCTTGATCAGCGCACCACGGCCATTGATCGAGGTTTCGATGATGGTGGCACGATCCATGGTCGGCAGCAGCTTCTCGATACTGGCCGCCACTTTGTCGAGGAATTCAGCGTCCGGGCTGACCAGGATGGCCTGGGCGTCTTCATCGTGCTCGGCTTGCGAGAACAGGTCCATGGCGATCCAGTCCGGATCGGTCTGACCGTCGCAGACCACCAGAATCTCGGAGGGGCCGGCGATCATGTCGATGCCGACCTGACCGAATACGTGACGCTTGGCAGTGGCCACATAAATATTGCCGGGGCCGACGATCTTGTCGACTGGCGGCACACTTTCAGTGCCATAGGCCAGCGCCGCCACAGCCTGGGCGCCGCCGATGGTGAACACCCGATCCACACCGGCGATACAGGCAGCCGCCAGTACCAGTTCGTTGATATCGCCACGCGGGGTCGGCACGACCATGACCACCTCTGCCACTCCGGCCACTTTGGCCGGGATCGCGTTCATCAGGACCGATGAGGGGTAGGACGCCTTGCCGCCTGGCACATACAAACCGGCACGATCCAGCGGCGTGACCTTCTGGCCCAGCACCGTGCCGTCGGCTTCGGTGTAGCTCCAGGAGTCCTGCTTCTGCTTTTCGTGATAGCTACGCACCCGCTCGGCAGCCACTTCCAGCGCCTGGCGCTGAGCAGGCGTGATGCGGGTCAGGGCCAGTTCCAGACGCTCGCGGGGCAGAATCAGATCGGCCATTGAGCCGGCTTGCAGGGCATCGAAGCGCTGGGTGAACTCGACCAGCGCGGCGTCACCACGCTCACGCACGGCCTTGATGATATCCAGTACACGCTGATTGACCGAGTCGTCAGACACACTTTCCCAGCTCAGCAGATGATCCAGATGTCGGGCGAAATCCGCATCGGCAGCATCGAGTCGGCGTATTGCAGTGGACGTGGTCATAGCGAGGGTCTCTGTTATTGGCGGATGCTCAGGAGCCATAAGCTACCAAGCTATCCGCGCTGGCACCTGAGAAATCTGGCTATGACACGGATAGCTGGACGCGATGCAATATCGCGTGATCAGGTCAGCCGTGGTGTCGCGACTCGACAGCCTTGCGCAGGGTGTCGATCAGCGACTGGATGCGGGCGTGTTGCATCTTCATCGACGCTTTGTTGACTACCAGACGCGAGCTGATGGTCGCGATCATTTCCTGAGGCTCAAGACCGTTGGCACGCAGGGTGTTGCCCGTGTCGACGACGTCGATGATCTTGTCGGCCAGGCCGATCAGCGGAGCCAGCTCCATAGAGCCATACAGCTTGATGATGTCGACCTGACGACCCTGTTCGGCGTAGTAGCGTTTGGCGACGTTGACGAACTTGGTCGCCACCCGCAGCCGCCCCTTGGGCTCTGGAGCACCTACCGCGCCAGCGGTCATCAGCTTGCAACGGGCAATGTTCAGGTCCAGAGGCTCGTACAGACCCTGGCCGCCGTATTCCATCAGCACATCCTTGCCGGCGACGCCCAGGTCTGCCGCGCCATGCTCGACATAGGTCGGCACATCGGTGGCACGCACGATCAGCAGACGAACATCGTCCTGGGTCGTGGGAATGATGAGCTTGCGGCTCTTGTCCGGATTCTCGGTCGGCACAATGCCCGCCTCAGCGAGAAGCGGCAGGGTGTCGTCAAGGATACGGCCCTTGGACAGTGCGATGGTCAGCATGGGAAAACTCGGGTCCTTATCAGGAAGCTCATGCCCTGGCGGCAAGCCCCAGAGCTTACCCGATACACGCCGTCAGTGCGCAACCGGGTAATGGAAATCTCGCAGTCGTCAAACCACGGCCCCGATGGTTGAAACATCGGGGCCGTGCAGGTCAGCCCGGTACGCGACGAATTTTCGCGCCCAGCAACTGCAGCTTCTCTTCGATGCACTCGTAACCACGGTCGATGTGGTAGATACGGTCGATCAGCGTGTCACCTTCGGCAACCAGCGCCGAGATCACCAGGCTGGCCGAAGCACGCAGGTCGGTGGCCATGACCGGAGCGCCCTTGAGCACTTCGGTGCCGGTGACGATCGCGGTATTGCCTTCGACCTGGATCTGCGCGCCCATGCGGTGCATTTCGTAAACGTGCATGAAGCGGTTTTCGAAGATCGTCTCGATCACTGCGCCAGTGCCTTCGGCAACGGCATTGAGGGAGATGAACTGGGCCTGCATGTCGGTCGGAAACGCCGGATACGGCGCGGTACGTACATTGACAGCTTTAGGACGGCGACCATGCATGTTCAGCTCGATCCAGTCGTCACCCGTGGTCACTTCGGCGCCCGCTTCCTGCAGCTTGAGCAGGACCGCTTCGAGAATGGTCGGATCAGTGTCCTTGACCTTGACCCGGCCACCGGTGATTGCCGCAGCCACCAGGTACGTACCGGTCTCGATACGGTCCGGCATCACCTTGTAGGTGGCCGAATGCAGACGTTCGACACCGTCAATGGTGATGGTGTCGGTACCGGCACCTTGAATGTTGGCACCCATGGCGATCAGGAAGTTCGCCAGGTCGACGACTTCAGGTTCACGGGCTGCGTTCTGCAGCACTGTGCGGCCCTTGGCCAGACTGGCGGCCATCATGATGTTCTCGGTACCGGTCACACTGACGGTATCGAAGAAGAAATGTGCGCCACGCAGGCCGCCTTCCGGGGCGCGAGCCTTGATGTAACCGCCTTCGACGTCAATGATCGCGCCCATGGCTTCCAGGCCGCGGATGTGCAGGTCAACCGGACGCGAACCAATGGCGCAGCCGCCCGGCAAGGCCACTTCAGCTTCACCGAAGCGGGCGACCATCGGGCCGAGCACCAGAATCGAGGCGCGCATGGTCTTGACCAGCTCATACGGCGCGACCAGGGTCTTGATGGTGCGCGGGTCGATCTCGACGCTGAGCTTCTCGTCGATCACCGGCTCAATACCCATGCGACCGAACAGCTCGATCATGGTGGTGATGTCGTGCAGATGCGGCAGGTTCTGGACCGTAACAGGCCCATCGGCGAGCAGGGTTGCAGAAAGAATCGGCAACGCCGAGTTCTTGGCCCCGGAAATACGAATTTCGCCGTCCAGACGGACGCCGCCGGTAATAATCAATTTATCCATTGCAATCTCGACACCGGTAGGGTCAGGCGCGCTCGGCCCAGGCCGCGCTGCTGAAAAATTTCATCGTAACCGCATGGATGCTGCCATCAGCGATCCAGGGATTGAGATGGGAGTAGATCTGTTGCTGACGCTTGACAGGACTCAGGGCAGCCAACTCATCACTGATGACATTGAGCTGGAAGTTGCAGCCTTCGCCTTCGACTTCCACTTTGATTCCGGGCAATTTTGCTTCAAGGAAGCTTTTTACTTCGACAGCCTGCATGCTTAACCTCGATCGGCGCTCTGTGCGCGCGGGTCGGCCATGATACAAAAAAGCCCCCGCTATGCGAACCCCGCCCGGGGTTTACGCAGACAGAGGGCTGCATAAGGTCAGGCGGGAGAATGATTGTCAAACAGCGCACTGGCGCCCGATACCTCGGCGATCTTGCGCATGTCCGCTGGCATGGAGTGAACGCTGACCGATTTGCCGGCACTTTGCGCATCACGCATGAAACCCAGCAGCAGCGCCAGGCCGACGCTGCTGGAGTGGCTGACACCCGAACAATCAATGACCAGTGTCGGCAGGCTGCTGGAACGGATCAGCGCCGCGCCCTGCTTGCGTAACTGCGGACCGGTGCTGTAGTCGAGCACACCGACCAGACGCAGCTCGCCGGCGCCGACAAGACGCACCGCCGACTCGGTCATTGCGCCGCCTTCTGCGAAGCTTCGTCGGTGACTTCCTTGGCCTTGGCCACTTCACCGGCCCAGCCATCGATAGTCTTGTCCAGATTATTGCCATTGCGCTGCATGGCATCGGCGAACTGGTCACGGAACAGCTTGCCGATGTTGATGCCGTTGATGATCACGTTGCGCACTTTCCATTCACCATTGATCTTCTCGAGGGTGTAGGAAACCGGATAGACCGCACCGTTGTTGCCCTTGACCTGCATATCGACGCTGGTGCGCTCGCCACTCTCATCCTTGGCCGGCGCTACGGTGATGCCCTGATTGTTGTACTCCAGCAATGCGTTGCCATAGAACTGCATCAGGCTGCGCTTGAAGTTCTCCTGGAAGCGTTGCATCTGCGCAGGCGTCGCCTGGCGCGAATACTTGACGGTCATGATGCTGCGTGAAATGCCATCGGCATCCACCACCGGCCCGACAATGCGGTTGAGCGCATCATAGAAAGCACTCGGGTTGGCCTTGTACTGCTCCTTGTTGGCCGACAGGTCGCCAAGCAACTGATCCGTAGTGCCTTTGATCAGGTCGTGGGCAGAGGGCGCAGCCGCTGCGTTGGCCAGCATCGGCAATGCTGCCAACAGGACCAGCAGACCGCGACGCAAAATAGAGATCATGGAAAAGCTCCTCATTTGGCTTCTTTACTCACGGTGTTGAGCAGAAATTTACCGATCAGGTCTTCGAGCACCAACGACGACTGGGTGTCGTGGATCGTACCGCCATCCTTGAGCAGGGCCTCGTCCCCTCCCACACTCAGACCGATGTATTTCTCGCCCAACAGGCCCGCAGTCAGAATCGATGCCGTGGAATCGGTCGGCAGGTTATCCACCGACTTCTGGATTTCCAGCGTCACGCGCCCGGTGAAGGTATCGCGATCCAGATCGATCGCCGTCACCCGGCCCACCGTGACACCGGCCATGCTTACCTTGGCTCTGACAGTCAAACCGGCAATATTGTCGAAGTACGCGTAAAGTTTATAGGTGTCGCTGGTCGCACTGGCGCTCAGACCACTGACCCGCAGGGCCAGCAGGAGCAAGGCCAGGATGCCGGCCAGGAGGAACAGTCCGACACCGGTTTCGATGGCGCGGTTTTGCATCAGAAATCTCCAAACATCAAGGCGGTCAGAATAAAGTCCAGGCCCAGCACCGCCAGTGAGGCGTAGACCACGGTACGGGTCGTGGCACGACTGATCCCTTCGGAAGTAGGATCGCAATCGTAACCCTGAAAAACCGCGATCCATGTCACTACCAAGGCAAATACGACGCTTTTGATCAGGCCATTGAGCACATCGTCAGTGAAAGAAACACTGTTCTGCATATTGGACCAGAAAGAACCTTCATAGACTCCCAGCCAGTCGATGGCGACCCAGGAGCCGCCCCAGATACCGACCACACTGAAGATCATGGTCAGCACCGGCAATGAAATAAAGCCGGCCCACAGTCGCGGGGCAACGATGTACTTGAGCGGGTCGACACCGATCATTTCCAGGCTCGACAGTTGCTCGGTGGATTTCATATTGCCGATCTCGGCAGTCAGCGCCGAGCCGGCCCGACCGGCAAACAGCAGCGCCGCCACGACCGGCGCCAGCTCACGCAACAGGGTAAGGGCAACCATTTGCCCGACCGCCTGTTCGGAACCGTACTTGGTCAGGATGCTGAAGCCCTGCAGCGCCAGAACCATACCGATGAACGCGCCCGAGACGACGATGATGACCAGCGACATCACCCCGACCGAGTACAGTTGCTTGACCAGCAATTGAAAACCGCCGCCGATACCGCCGCGCCCCAGCAAGGCATTGAACAGAAAGATGCCGGAACGCCCCAGCACGGTGATGACGTCGATGGCTGCGCGCCCAAGCAGGCGCACACGCTCGATGATTGATTTGTTGCGCATCAGCGCGTCCCCAAAAGATCGTCGCGAAAATCCGCTGCCGGATAATGAAAAGGCACAGGACCGTCCGGCTCGCCCGTCATGAATTGACGGATGCGCGGGTTGTCCGACGCCAGCAGTTCCTGCGGCGTACCTTGCCCCAGCACCTGGCCGTCACCCACTACATAGATGTAGTCGGCGATACTGGCGGTTTCAGTCAGATCATGGGAAACCACAATACTGGTGATGCCCAACGCATCGTTGAGCAGGCGAATCAGGCGAACCAGAACCCCCATGGCGATGGGATCCTGACCGACGAACGGTTCGTCATACATGAGAATCTGCGGATCGAGGGCAATCGCCCGGGCCAGCGCGACCCGACGCTTCATGCCGCCGGACAGCTCATCGGGCATCAGCTCGACAGCGCCGCGCAGCCCCACCGCCTGCAGTTTGAGCAGTACGATGTCGCGAATCATGTCGTCCGGCAGCTCGGTGTGGACACGCAGAGGAAACGCGACGTTCTCGAACACATCAAGGTCGGTAAACAGCGCGCCACTCTGGAACAGCACCCCCATGCGCTTGCGCGCATCGAACAGATCGCCGCGCGACAGCTGCGGCAGGTTCTGGCCGTTGACCCACACTTCGCCTGCGTCAGGGCGCAACTGCGCGCCCATCAGGCGCAGCAAGGTGGTTTTGCCACAACCGGAAGGCCCCATGATGCCGGTGACCTTGCCTTTGGGAATACGAATATCAACATTGTTGAAAATGCTGCGGGCACCGCGCTTGAAGGTGACACCCTTCAATTCGACCGCGTACGCGTCATCGGCACTCATCTGAACTCCTTGCAATACGGCCACACCTGCCGAGCCTGCTCCGCGCCGGGAGCGTCGATACTGGCGGGCCGGACAAGCCGCGAACTATACCACCGCTGCTGCGTGCCACCCAAGTACGGAACCGACGTCCACCGCCTGTACTCACATGCCGTTACAACACTTAAGACACTGAGTCGCTTGAGCCGACTCATCGTTAAAGAATGACTGCGACGATCAGAGCGTGAGCCGGATCGACAATACCGCTATAATCGCCGCCTTTTCCCAGGCTGACCGATCCAGACATGAGCCAATCCAGCGACCTTATCCAATCCGCACAGCGCACCATCCGTCTCGAAATAGACGCGATCGACAGTCTCCTGGGACACATCGACGCCGATTTCGTGCGCGCCTGCGAGCTGATTCTGGCCAGCAAGGGCCGGGTTGTGGTGGTCGGCATGGGCAAGTCCGGACACATTGGCAACAAGATCGCGGCGACCCTGGCCAGCACCGGCACCCCGGCGTTTTTCGTCCACCCGGCCGAAGCCAGCCACGGCGACATGGGCATGATCACTCGTGACGATATCATTCTCGCCCTGTCCAACTCTGGAACGACTCACGAGATCGTGACCCTGCTGCCGCTGATCAAGCGCCTGGGCATCACTATGATCAGCCTGACTGGCAACCCTGAGTCGACGCTGGCGAAGACCGCCGACGTCAATCTCAATGCGCATGTCGCCCAAGAGGCCTGCCCGCTCAACCTGGCGCCGACCTCCTCGACCACGGCGGCACTGGTGATGGGCGATGCGCTGGCCGTTGCACTGCTGGAGGCCCGTGGCTTTACCGCCGAAGACTTCGCCTTTTCGCATCCGGGCGGTGCGCTGGGGCGGCGCCTGCTGCTCAAGGTCGAACACGTGATGCACAGCGGCGACACCCTGCCCAAAGTGGCGCGCGGCACCTCGTTGCGCGATGCCCTGCTGGAGATGACCCGCAAAGGCCTGGGCATGACCGCGATCGTCGAAGCCGATGGCAAACTGGCCGGGATTTTCACCGACGGTGACCTGCGCCGCACCCTGGATCGTGCCACCGACATTCGCGAGGCGATCATCGACGAGGTCATGACCGTACACGGCAAGACCGTACGCGGCGAAATGCTCGCCGCAGAAGCGCTGAAGATCATGGAAGACCACAAGATCAACGCACTGATCGTGGTCGATGGGCAAGACCACCCGGTGGGTGCCTTCAACCTGCAGGACCTGGTCCGTGCGGGGGTGATGTAATGGAGAACAACGCAATGACCGAGCAACTGCTGCAGCGTGGCAAAGGCATCAAGCTGGCCATTTTCGATGTGGACGGCGTCCTCACTGACGGGCGCCTCTACTTCCTGGAAGACGGCAGCGAATTCAAGACTTTCAACACCCTCGACGGCCAGGGCATCAAGATGCTCATCGCCTCAGGCGTTACAACGGCTATCATTAGCGGGCGCAAGACCCCGGTGGTCGAGCGCAGGGCGAAGAATCTGGGCATTGCCCACCTGTATCAGGGCCGCGAAGACAAACTGGTGGTGCTTGATCAACTGCTCGCTGAACTGAACCTGAGTTACGAACAGGTCGCCTATCTGGGTGATGATCTTCCAGACTTGCCGGTGATTCGCCGCGTAGGGCTGGGTATGGCTGTGGCCAATGCCGCCACTTTCGTGCGTCAGCACGCCCATGGCGTGACCCGTGCACGCGGTGGCGAAGGCGCAGCCCGCGAGTTCTGCGAGCTTATTCTTGAAGCGCAGAACAACCTTGAAGCGGCCCATGCCGCCTATCTGTAGACACCACTTATGCTCAGCAAGAAGATTCGTACTTTCCTGATCCTTGGCGTGCTGGCGTTGCTGCTGGCCGCCGTCGGCTACTGGAACGTCAGTCCGGAAAGCTTCATGGACCAGCCGGCCGTGAAGGCCGACGAGACTGCCATCGACTACTACGCGATCAATGCGCGCAGCGTACAGTACCTGCCCGACGGCAAGGTGCAGTACGAGATGACCGCCGACAAGGTCGAGCACGTCAAGGCCAGCGATGTCACCCTGCTGACCCGCCCGGACCTGAACATGTACCGTGGCACGGCCTTTCCATGGCACGTGCAGAGCGCCCGTGGCGAAGTATCGCCCGGTGGCGAGCAGGTCGAACTGATCGACAACGTTCGCGTTGCCCGCACCGATGAAAAGCAGCGCGCGACCATCATTACCAGCAGTCGAATGACTGTATTCCCACAGAAGCAATATGCGCAGACCGAGCAAGCCGTTAGAATCGACGCCGGCGGCGGTGTCAGCACGGCTGTAGGGATGAAAGCATATTTGAAAGACGGCAGGATGGACCTGCTGTCCAAAGTAAGAGGACAGTATGAGGCTCGTTAAAACCCTTCCTTTCTTGCTCGGCCTGAGCGCAGCACTGGGAAGCGCGAGCGCCTGGTCCCTGCCAACTGACCGTGATCAGCCGATCCACATTCAGTCCGATGACGCGCAGCTGGACGACAAAAAAGGCATCGCCACCTACAAGGGCAATGTCATCATCACCCAGGGCTCGATGAAGATCACCGGAAACACCGTGACCATCACCCGTAACGCCCAGGGTGAAGTCGACGTGTTCACCTCGGTCGGCAACCTGGCCTACTACGAGCAGAAGCCTTCGGTGGACAAGCCCATCGTCCAGGCCTATGCAGTGACCATCCAGTACTACGCAGCACAGGATCGCATCGTGCTGATCGACAAGGCCAAGGTCATCAACGACGGCAACACGTCAGAAGGCGAGAAGATCGTCTATGACACCGTGCGCCAGGTCGTCAGTGCCGGCCGCGCTACCGGCAGCCAGGTCACTGCGCCACGTCCGCGCATCGACATGGTCATCCAGCCGAAAAAGAAACCCGAACAGCAGCAGAAGGCCCAGTAAATGGCGACGCTTAAAGCCCAGCATCTGGCCAAGAGCTACAAGAGCCGCCAGGTCGTACGCGATGTCAGCCTGTCCATTGACAGCGGGCAGATCGTCGGCCTGCTGGGCCCTAACGGCGCCGGCAAGACCACCTGCTTCTACATGATCGTCGGCCTGGTCCAGGCCGATCAGGGTCGAGTGCTGATCGATGACCTCGATGTCAGCCACCAACCCATGCACGGTCGCGCACGCGCCGGTATCGGTTATCTGCCACAGGAAGCCTCGATCTTCCGCAAGCTGACCGTGGCCGACAACATCATGGCGATTCTGGAAACCCGAAAGGAACTGGACGCCGCCGCACGCCGCTCCGAACTGGAAAGCCTGCTGCAGGAATTCCATATCACCCATATCCGCGATAGCCTCGGCATGAGCCTCTCCGGCGGCGAGCGTCGCCGCGTAGAGATCGCCCGCGCGCTGGCCACGGCCCCCAAGTTCATCCTGCTCGACGAGCCTTTCGCCGGGGTAGACCCGATTTCCGTGGGTGATATCAAGCAGATCATTCACCACCTCAAGGCCAAGGGCATCGGCGTACTGATCACCGATCACAACGTGCGCGAGACCCTGGACATCTGCGAGACCGCCTACATCGTCAACGACGGCCAGCTGATTGCCGAAGGCGATGCAGAAACCATCCTGGCCAACCAGCTGGTGAAAGAGGTGTACCTGGGCCACGAGTTCCGTTTGTAGACCTCCCTTGGTTACACACTGGCTGTTGACAACAGATTATTTGTCCTGATGCTCTAGGCAAGTCTTTAGAATTCAGGCATATAACTTGCTTAATAAAGGCGGCATCGATCAGAGGCCGTGAGAAAGCGTAGCGAGCGCAGCCAAGGCAAGACGAAAGCACTCGAAAGTCACGGTTTTTCCCAAGCCAATCAGCTACGGGTAAATGCGTGTTTTCGAGCCCGCTCTCCAGGTCCGATGACTGCATCCGAGGCTAGCAACCTGCCGACACTTTCCCACGACAGCTACCGATGCCCTGTAGTGGATGGCGCTCCCCGCGCCGGCGAATGAAGGTGTTGAGCAACTGCCATGAAACCATCGCTAGTCTTGAGAATGGGCCAGCAGCTGACGATGACACCGCAGCTGCAACAGGCTATCCGCTTGCTTCAGCTATCGACTCTGGACCTGCAGCAGGAAATCCAGGAAGCGCTGGAATCCAACCCCATGCTGGAGCGCCAGGAAGAAGGCGACGACTTCGATAATTCCGACCCGATGGCGGACAATATCGAAAACAAGCCGGCCAGCGAACAGCCGGAGCCAAGCTTCCAGGAAACCGCCACGACCGTGGACAACCTTGAAGAAGGCGACTGGAACGAGCGTATTCCCAACGAGCTGCCGGTCGACACGGCGTGGGAAGACATCTACCAGACCAGCGCCAGCAGCCTGCCCGGCAGTGATGATGACGAGTGGGACTTCACAACCCGCACATCGGCCGGTGAAAGCCTGCAGAGCCACTTGCTATGGCAGCTCAATGTCGCGCCGATGTCCGACACCGATCGCCTGATCGCTGTCACCCTGATCGACTGCATCAATGGCCAGGGTTACCTGGAAGAGCCTCTGGAAGAACTTCTGGAAGCCTTCGATCCTGAACTGGACATCGAACTCGACGAGATCGAAGCCGTCCTGCACCGTATCCAGCAGTTCGAACCGGCCGGTGTCGGTGCGCGCACCCTCAGCGAATGCCTGCTCCTGCAATTGCGCCAGCTCCCGGCCAAGAGCCCTTGGCTGGCTGAAGCGCAGCGCTTGGTCAGCGACTACATCGACTTGTTGGGCAGCCGCGACTACTCGCAACTGATGCGGCGCATGAAACTCAAGGAAGATGAGCTGCGCCAGGTCATCGAGCTGGTGCAAAGCCTCAATCCGCGCCCGGGTTCGCAAATCGAATCCAGCGAGCCGGAATATGTGGTGCCGGACGTCATCGTGCGCAAGGACACCGACCGCTGGCTGGTAGAGCTGAACCAGGAAGCGGTGCCGCGCCTGCGCGTCAATCCGCAATATGCCGGCTTCGTGCGCCGCGCCGATACCAGCGCCGACAACACCTTCATGCGTAACCAGTTGCAGGAAGCGCGCTGGTTCATCAAGAGCCTGCAAAGCCGCAACGAGACCCTGATGAAGGTGGCCACCCAGATCGTCGAGCACCAGCGCGGCTTTCTCGAATACGGCGATGAGGCCATGAAGCCGTTGGTGCTGCACGATATTGCCGAAGCGGTTGGCATGCACGAGTCGACCATTTCCCGGGTCACCACCCAGAAATTCATGCATACCCCGCGCGGCATCTACGAGTTGAAGTACTTCTTCTCCAGCCATGTCAGCACTTCCGAAGGCGGTGAATGCTCCTCCACAGCCATCCGCGCAATCATCAAGAAACTGGTTGCTGCGGAAAATCAGAAAAAGCCATTGAGTGATAGCAAGATCGCTGGTTTACTGGAAGCACAAGGCATTCAGGTCGCCCGTCGCACCGTCGCCAAGTACCGCGAATCGCTGGGCATTGCGCCATCGAGCGAACGCAAGCGGCTGATGTGACTGACCGGCTACCGGGCACGACCTCGTTTGGGGTCGATGCCGGGTGAGCGCCACAGCGTTCCAGAGGCAGGTAGTCGACCTGCCCCTTTATGCACAGGCAAAGGAGAAAGCTGTATGCAAGTCAATATCAGTGGACATCAACTGGAAGTGACCAAGCCCCTGCGCGAATATGTGGAGCTCAAACTCAAAAAACTCGAAGGACATTTCGACAAGATCACCAATGTCCAGGTCACCATGACCGTCGAGAAACTGAAACAGAAAATCGAAGCCACCATGCACATTCATGGCGGTGAGGTCGTGGCCAACGCCGAGCATGACGACATGTATGCCGCCATCGACCTGCTCACCGACAAGCTCGACAGACAATTGCTCAAGCATAAGGAAAAGCAGCAAAGCATCCTCAAAGGTGCGACCGCTCGCTAACACACCCAATCCATGATCCCACTTGAAGACATCCTGACCCCCGGCCGTTCCCAGGTTAACGTGCCGGGGGGCAGTAAAAAACGTGTACTCGAACAGATTGCCAACCTGATTGGCAGCGAAGTACCTACGCTGGATACTCAAACCGTATTCGAGAGTCTGGTCGCCCGCGAAAAGCTCGGTTCGACCGGCTTTGGCAACGGCATTGCCATTCCTCACTGCCGCCTCGCCGCCTGCAGCGCGCCGGTGAGCGCCGTCCTGCACCTGGAAGCGCCGGTTGATTTTGACGCCATTGATGGCGCACCGGTCGATCTGCTGTTCGTGTTGCTGGTTCCCGAAGCTGCCACCGATGAACATCTGGAGCTGTTACGCCAGATCGCCAGCATGCTGGACCGCGCCGAAGTGCGTGAGCGCCTGCGCGCGGCAACCAGCGGTGAGGCGCTTCATCAAGCCGTGCTGGATGAACTGAAAGGCCGGTGAGCATGCGCATGATCATCGTCAGTGGCCGCTCCGGTTCGGGCAAGAGCACCGCGCTCGACATGCTCGAAGACAACGGTTTCTACTGCGTCGACAATCTGCCGGCAGGCTTGCTGCCTGAACTGGCCGAACGCGCGTTGCTCAATACCGAACAAAGTGAGCCGCTACTGGCTGTGTCCATCGACGCACGCAACATGCCCAGCCACCTCACCCGCTTCCCGCAGATCCTCGATGAGGTACGCGCCCGGCACATCCACTGTGATGTGCTGTATCTGGACGCCGACGACGCCACCCTGCTCAAACGCTTCTCGGAAACCCGGCGACGCCACCCGCTGAGCAACTCGCAGCGCTCGCTGGCCGAAGCCATACGTGACGAAAGCGTACTGCTGGGGCCGATCATTGATCTGGCCGACCTGAAGATCAACACCACGCACCTGAACCTCTATCAGTTGCGTGACACCATCAAGCTGCGCCTGCTGAACAAGCCCGAGCCCGGTACGGCTTTCCTGATCGAGTCGTTCGGCTTCAAGCGTGGCATGCCGGTGGACGCCGATCTGGTGTTCGACGTGCGCTGCCTGCCCAACCCCTACTGGAAGCCGGAGCTACGCGAGCATTCGGGGCTTGATCCGGTGGTAGCCGAATACCTCGCGGCCCAGCCCGATGTGGAAGAGATGTTTCAGGACATCTTCGCCCACCTCAACAAGTGGCTGCCGCGGTTTGCTGCCAGTAACCGCTCCTACGTGACCGTCGCCATCGGCTGCACCGGCGGGCATCACCGTTCGGTCTACCTGACCGAACGCCTGGGCCAGGTCCTGCAACAATCACTCAAGAACGTTCAGGTTCGTCACCGCGACCTCAGTTGAAGGACTTCCACAGCGATGCCCGCTCGTCAAATCACCATTATCAACAAACTGGGCCTGCATGCCCGGGCTGCTGCCAAGTTCGTCGGCGTCGCCGGCAAGTTCCCCTGCCAGATCCGGGTTGGCCGCACTCCGGAGAGCATGGTCGACGGCAAGAGCATCATGGCCGTCATGATGCTGGCCGCCGGCAAGGGCACCGAAATTCACCTGCTCACTGAAGGCGAGCAGGAAGATCAGGCACTGGAAGGGCTGGTAGCGCTGATCAACAATTATTTTGATGAAGGCGAATAATCTGCCGCATGACAAAGCCGGACACAAAAACGGGGCGCCATAAGCGCCCCGTTTTTATTGCCTGCAAGACCGCCACCACCACAGCCACCCTGTCCTGGCACAGGGCGCCTGAGGCTTTATGCCAGGGACAAACGTGTCACCCAGTCCAGTGCCTGGACTGTCAGCAAGGCAATCCCTCCCAGAAGCAGCAGGCTTCCGAAGGCCAGACGAAACAGGCGAACACGATTGGTAACCGACATTTCCAGACTCATGACGTGCCTTGAGGACTCAAAGGGTTGATCAGGCCAGCGCAGCAGCGTAACGGCGCGCCACTTCAGCCCAGTTGATGACGTTGTAGAAGGCAGCGATGTACTCCGGCCGCTTGTTCTGATACTTCAGGTAGTAAGCGTGCTCCCAGACATCCAGGCCAAGAATCGGCGTATTGCCGTGCATCAACGGGCTGTCCTGGTTGCCGCTGTGCTCGACCACCAGCTTTTTCTCCGGGGTAACGCTCAGCCACGCCCAGCCACTGCCGAACTGGACAGTAGCAGCCTTGGTGAAGGCCTCTTTGAACGCTGCAAAGCCGCCCAGTTGCGCATCGATGGCACTGGCCAGCTCGCCTTTGGGCTCGCGATCACCTTCAGGACTCATCACGGTCCAGAACAGCGAGTGGTTGGCATGGCCACCGCCATGGTTCTTGACCACCGGGCGCAGAGCCTCTGGCAGACTGGCGATCTTGCGCACCAGGTCCTCGACGCTCAGTTCTTTGTACTGGGCGTATTCAGGCTGCTCCAGGGCCGCGTTGATGTTGTTGATGTAGGTCTGATGGTGTTTGGTGTGGTGGATTTCCATGGTTTGCGCATCGACGTGCGGTTCCAGCGCATCGTAGGCGTAAGGCAAGGCAGGCAGGCTATAGGTCATTTCAATGGACTCCTTGGTATTGGCCAGTGGCTGAATGGTGATGCAGCGACGAACGGCTGTGTTCGCCGGCGCTGTTCAGCAATCTGTTGGTGCGCGGGTACTCGCCATGTTCGCTGATGAAGCTCAACAGCTCGGCGTAGGTCTTGTTGCTATGGCGCAGCGCCGCCTGGCGCAGCGTCTCGGGCAGACGCGAATCCTGAATGGCCTGTAACAACCGTTGATGCACCGCGCAAAGGTACTCGGCACTTTCTTCAGGCTGCCCCAGGCTCAAGTGTAGATCGGCCAGATTGTGGTGCGAGATGACGTAGGCGGCGACCGCTTCGTCGGGGTCGGCCCAGCGCTCGAACAGCACCTGGGCCAGCGCCAGGGCCTGGAGGTATAACTCACGAGCTTCAACCCACTCGCCGAGATTGAAACAGCGATTGGCTTGTTCGATGATGCGTTTCCAATGCTGCATGGTCTACCTCCAGAGCGCCGGCTCAGATACCGCCAGCGGTGAGTTTTTCAGGGTTGAGCAACACTTCCAGCTGGCTGCGTTGCAGGTCGGTATGTTCCAGCGCGACATCGATGATCGGCCGGCCTTGTTGATACGCCTTCTTGGCGATTTCAGCGGCTTTCTGATAACCAATGATCGGGTTCAACGCGGTCACCAGAATCGGGTTGCGCGACAGCGCTTCCTGCAGTTTTTCCTGATTGACCTTGAAACTGGCGATGGCCTTGTCGGCCAACAGGCGGCTGGAGTTGGCCAACAGCTCAATGCTGCTGAGCAGATTCGAAGCCACGATCGGCAGCATTACGTTAAGTTCGAAGTTGCCTGACTGGCCCGCTACGGTGATGGCTGCATCGTTGCCGATGACCTGAGCAGCCACCATGGCGGTCGCTTCAGGAATCACTGGGTTGACCTTGCCCGGCATGATCGACGAACCGGGCTGCAAGGCTTGCAGTTCGATTTCACCCAGGCCCGCCAGTGGGCCGGAATTCATCCAGCGCAGGTCGTTGGCTATTTTCATCAGCGACACGGCAGTGGCCTTGAGCTGGCCCGACACGGCCACGGCCGTGTCTTGCGAGCCGATCAGGGCAAACAGGTCCTTGCCCGGCGTAAAGCTCACGCCACTCAGTGCACTGAGGTGGGCGTTGAAACGCTTGGCAAACTCCGGATGGGCGTTGATACCGGTGCCCACCGCCGTGCCGCCCTGAGCCAGTGACTGCAGGGCCGGTTGCAACGCCTGCAAGTGTTCGACATTGGCGCGCACTTGCTGGGCCCAACCGTTGAGCACCTGGCTCATGCGCACTGGCATGGCGTCCATCAGGTGAGTACGGCCGGTCTTGACGTACTGATGCACCTGGCCGGCCTTGTGTTCGGTCACTTGCAGCAGGTGATTGAGCGCTGGCAGCAGATGCTCGTGCAGCGCCAGTGCAGCACTGACGTGGATCGTGGTGGGGATAATGTCGTTGCTGCTCTGGCCACAGTTGACGTGATCGTTGGCATTGACCGTGTCGCCCAGGATGCGCGTTGCCAGAGTAGCGATCACTTCGTTGGCGTTCATGTTGGAACTGGTGCCCGAGCCGGTCTGGAATATGTCCACCGGGAAATGCACCATGAAATCGCCGCCCAGCAGATCATTGACGGCCTGAACAATCGCCTTGCTCTGCCCTTCGCTGATCTGTTCAAGCTCCAGGTTGGCCTTGGCAGCAGCGGCCTTGGCCAGCAGCAAGGCGCGGATGAACTGCTTGGGCATGCGCTGCTGGCTGATCGGAAAGTTGTCTACCGCACGCTGGGTCTGAGCGCCGTACAGGGCCTCGGCCGGGACCTGCAGTTCACCCATGCTGTCGCGTTCGATACGGGTATTACTCATCGGAATATCCTTGCACCAGTTCAGTCAGAGAAATTGACGGTTGCAGCACACAGGTCGCCAGCTCATGCACACAGGCATCCCACTGGTGACGCTGTGCCTGGGTTGCAGCCAACAGTTTGAGATCGCGCAACGGCCGCCAGGCCTGGTCCAGGCACAGGCAGCGCCAATGCCACGGCAGTACGGTGTCACGGGCGGTGTCCAGCAACAGCCGGAACGTGGATTGCGCGACCAGCGCTTTGGGGGTGGCGGTAAAGCGCGCCAGATAGCGCCCTTCGGCGAGGTAATGCTCGATCAGGCGCGGCTCGTCAGGATCAAGCGCACAACGAATCCGCAGACCCAGCTCACGCCAGTTCTCCAGATAAGGTAGTTCATGCAGCACTGATCCCATGACCCATCATCCAGCCAAGAAATGATAGTCATTATTGAATGAGATTAAGAATCAAGACAACCCCCTGAGTGCGCCATAGATATTTCAGGGGGAAAAAGCAGCGGGTATGCAGCGACTCGGGAGGGAACATCGGTAGGAGCGAGCTTGCTCGCGAATCTTCAGCAGACGTTAAACATGGGGCGTCTGGAGGATTCGCGACCAAGGTCGCTCCTACCGGTGGTTTATCAGCTACCTGCGACGGTCATGCGCTCGATCAGGACCGAGCCGGTGCGGATGTTGCCGCGCAGTTCAAGATCGCTGCCAACGGCGACGATCTGCCTGAACATGTCACGCATGTTGCCGGCAATCGTCACTTCCTGAACGGCAAACTGGATCTCGCCATTCTCCACCCAAAAGCCGGCCGCACCGCGCGAGTAGTCGCCGGTGACCATGTTCAGGCCGCTGCCCATCAGTTCGGTGACCAGCAGGCCACGACCCATACGCCGGATCAGTGCCGCCTGGTCTTCGCTGCCGTGGCTGACGAACAGGTTATGCACCCCGCCAGCGTTGGCGGTGCTGGGCATACCCAGTTTGCGACCTGAATAGGTGCTCAGCACATACGACACAAGGTCGCCATTTTCGACAAATGGTTTGGCGTAGGTAGCAAGGCCGTCACCATCGAACGAGGCGCTGCCCATTGCCCGCATCAGGTGCGGCCGTTCATCGATGGTCAGCCACTCAGGGAACAGCCGCTGGCCCAGCGCGCCTTCAAGGAAAGAGGACTTACGGTACAGGTTACCGCCAGAGATCGCGCCCAGGAAACTGCCGAACAGCCCGCCGGCCAGTTCGGCGCTGAACAGGACCGGTACTTCGCAAGTGGGTACTGGACGCGCGCCCAAACGGCTGGCTGCGCGCTCGGCAGCCTTGCGTCCAATGCTTACCGGATCGCTCAGCAAAGAGCCCTGACGGTTGACGTCATACCAGTAATCGCGCTGCATCTGGCCGCCATCTTCGGCGATCATCACGCAACTCAGGCTATGCCGGGTCGAGGCGTAACCGCCGATAAAGCCGTTGCTGTTGCCGTACACACGGCAGCCCTGATGGGTATTGAGCGTGGTGCCATCGGCGTTTTTGATCCGCTTGTCGGCATCAAATGCTGCCGCTTCGCAGATCAGCGCTTTTTCGATGGCCTGTTCCGGGGTGATATCCCAGGCATGGTAAAGGTCGAAATCCTTTACCTCGCGAGCCATCAACGCCGCATCGGCGAGCCCGGAGCTTTGGTCTTCGGAAGTGTGTTCGGCAATCGCCAGCGCTGCGGCGACGGTTTCACGGATCGCTTCAGGGCCGACTGCCGAGGTGCTGGCCGACCCTTTACGCTGGCCGACATACAGGGTGATGCCAAAGCCCTGATCGCGATTGAATTCCACAGTCTCGACTTCGCGCTGACGCACCGAGGTCGACAACCCTTGGTCCACGGATACCGCCACTTCGCAGGCCGTGGCGCCCTGACGCCGGGCTTCGGCAATGATCTGCTCAACCTGCTGCTCAAGGGCCGACAAGGCCTGCGGGCCGACGCTTTGGGTTGCACTCATGACTTTCTCCATCAAATTCTGCTTTCGGCACGGCCCGTATACCGAGCGGACCGGACAAGCGGCCCCCGAGTGGTTATCATGGCGCCGTTTATTTGCGGACGGCCCCCATGGTTGATTCTTACGACGACTCCCTCGACGGGGAGAAAAGCAAAACCCAGGTAAAACGCGAGATGCAGGCTCTGGTCGAGCTTGGCGAACGCCTGACCACCTTCAAACCCGACCTGCTCGACAAGCTGCCGCTGACCGACGGCTTGCGCAAGGCCCTGGCCGAGGCCCACAAGCACACGGCCCACGCCGCCCGTAAACGGCACATCCTGTTCATCGGCAAGCTGATGCGCGATCAGGACCAGGAGGCCATTCTGGCGCTGGTGGACCAGCTCGACAGCTCGACCCGTCAGTACAACGAGCGCTTTCACGCCCTTGAACGCTGGCGTGACCGGCTGATTGGCGGTGACGACGGCGACCTGGAAAAATTCGTCGTCGAGTACCCCGAAGCCGATCGCCAGCAGCTGCGTTCGCTGATCCGCCAGGCCCAGCACGAGGTGGCACGCAACAAACCGCCAGCCTCCAGCCGCAAGATCTTCAAGTACATCCGCGAGCTGGACGAGCTGCAACGCGGCCTGCGTTAGTTCCCGTCCTTTCCTGCCCTTGAGGGCGCCTCTAAAAACGTAGGCGAGGCCGCCAGCGCAAGGCAAAAACAGGCGAGCAAGCGGAGTTGACTGGTTGTCAATGAGCATTGTGAGCCTGTTTTTAACGCCGCGATGGCAACGCAGGTAGTTTTTAGAAGTGCCCTCAGGCTCCGGTGCCGCCAACAGTGATCGCATCGAGCTTGAGGGTCGGCTGCCCCACGCCAACCGGCACCGATTGCCCATCCTTGCCACAGGTCCCGACACCACTGTCCAGTTTCAGGTCGTTACCGACCATTGACACCCGGCTCATGGCTTCCGGACCGTTGCCGATCAGGGTCGCACCCTTGACAGGCGTAGTGATTTTGCCGTCTTCGATCAGGTACGCCTCGCTGGTAGAAAACACGAACTTGCCGCTGGTGATGTCGACCTGACCGCCGCCAAGGTTGGCGCAGTAGATGCCTTTTTTCACCGAGGCGATGATTTCCTGTGGATCGCTCTGCCCGCCAAGCATGTAGGTGTTGGTCATGCGCGGCATCGGCAGGTGCGCGTAGGACTCACGACGACCATTACCGGTGCGCGCCACGCCCATCAGCCGTGCATTGAGCTTGTCCTGCATGTAGCCCTTGAGCACGCCGTTCTCGATCAGGGTGGTGCATTGGGTCGGGGTGCCTTCGTCATCGACGCTCAGCGAACCACGGCGACCTGCCAGGGTACCGTCGTCGACGATGGTGCACAGTTTGGATGCAACCATTTCGCCAATCCGGCCGCTGTAGGCCGAGCTGCCCTTGCGGTTGAAATCGCCTTCCAGACCGTGGCCAACGGCTTCGTGCAACAGCACACCGGACCAGCCCGAGCCGAGCACCACCGGCAGGGTGCCAGCCGGAGCCGGCACCGCTTCGAGGTTGACCAGCGCCTGGCGCAGCGCTTCACGGGCATAGCCCATGGCCCGGTCTTCATTGAGGAAGTAGCGGTAATCGGTACGTCCGCCGCCACCGTGACCACCGCGTTCGCGGCGGCCGTTCTGCTCGACGATCACGCTGACATTGAAGCGCACCAGCGGCCGCACATCGGCCGCCAGGCTACCGTCGGCGGCGGCGACCAGAATCTGCTCCCAGACCCCGGCCATGCTCACCGACACTTGCTGAATGCGCGGGTCCAGGGCCCGGGTGGCGATGTCGATGCGCTTGAGCAACTCGACTTTTTCCGCACGGCTGAGCACTTCGAGCGGGTTGTCCGCCGCGTACAAGCGAGTCACATCCTGGGCAGTGAAGGCCTGGACCCGGCCCTGCTGACCGGCACGGGAGATCGAGCGGGCGGCGCCTGCGGCGGCCGTCAGGGCTTCCAGATTGATGGCGTTGCTGTAGGCAAAACCGGTTTTTTCTCCCGACTGGGCACGTACGCCCACGCCCTGGTCCATGTTGAAGCTGCCTTCCTTGACGATACCGTCCTCCAGCGCCCAGGACTCGGAAATGATGCCCTGGAAGTACAGATCGGCTGCGTCGATTCCCGGCCCGGCCAGCTCGCCCAGCACCGCTTGCAGGTTATCCAGGCTCAACCCGCCAGGGGCCAGAAGGTGTTCGCTGACTGAGGACACGTCACTCATATTCACTCCGAAGCAGGCCGCACCGCGTCCTGCACTGTAAAGCGCCGGTGACTGGACACCGGCATCCGCGCCCGTATGGACGCCTGTTCTTCACTGTCGCGCTGCGCCAGCAGCACGGCTTCGCCTTTGTCCTGCTCGGCCAGCACCCGCCCCCAAGGGTCGATGATCGCGGCCTGGCCCCAGGTTTCCCGTGGGCCGGGGTGCACGCCGCCCTGGGCGGCTGCCAGCAGGTAACACTGGGTCTCGATCGCGCGGGCGCGAATCAGGACCTCCCAGTGCGCCGCACCGGTCACGGCGGTGAACGCCGAAGGTGCGGTAATCAACTCAGCGCCCGCTTCACGCAAGGCGGTGTACAACTCGGGAAAGCGCAGGTCGTAACATACGCTCAAGCCCAGCCGGCCTACCGGCGTGTCGGCCACCACCACGTTGGCTCCATGAGCATAGTCATCAGACTCACGGTAGCGCCCGCGATTGTCAGTAACATCCACATCGAACAGGTGCAGCTTGTCATAGCGCGCGGCCTGTTCGCCGTGTTCATCGATCAGCAGCGAGCAGGCGGTGACCTTGCCCTCGGGCTGCCCCTCGGGCGGCAACGGCAAGGTGCCGGCGACTATCCATAACCTGAGGTCGCGGGCGGCCTGTTTCAACCATGGCAGGATGGGACCATCGCCCAACGCCTCGGCACGGCCGATGGCGGCGGCGTCACGCCGGCCCAGTGCCGAGAAGTTTTCTGGCAGCACCGCCAGCCGGGCGCCCTGCCCGGCCGCCTGCTCCAGCAAGCGCCGGGCCTGGCGCAGGTTGTCTGCAATGTCGCTCTGGCTGACCATCTGAATGACGGCAAATGTCATGGCTTGCTCCTGAGTCCTTTCCGGCAATGCGGTTACTGAGGCTTCTCGAACGGTTTGTCGAAGGTGATCTTCGGCTCCTTCCAGGGACCTTCGACCTTGTACTGGACGCTGGCAAAGCGTGCTACACGATCGCCCAACAGTTTGTCTGCGATAAACAATGCACCGCCGATGGCTGGTGCACCCACAATCAGCGCGGCAATCGGCAGGTTGTTGGTAACCGGCAGAGTGACCAGCAGCTTGGCATCGACCCGATCCTTGACCATATCCAGGGTGCCGTCCAGCTCAAGATTACTCGACGGACCGGTCAGGGTGATCGGCTTGCGTGTCACATAGACACCGTCGCTGGCCACCAACAGACCTTTGACCCGATCGTAACTCAAGCCCTTGCCCAGCAGGTCGGAGAAGTCCAGCCGCAGGCGACGACCGATGGAGTTGAAATTCAGCAAGCCGAACACCCGCAACGCTTGCGCACCGCCCTCGACCTCGACGAACTGACCATTGCGCAACGTCGCATCCAGGCTGCCGGAGTAACGCTTCAGGCCGACCCAGGCTGGCGAACCGGGCCAACGCCCGTCGATGTCCAGATCGAACGTCTGACTGGTCACGGTCGGAGCGAAATTCCAGGCTTTGAGCACATCGCCCAGATTCTTGCCCGCCATATGCCCCTTGAGCCAACTGCTGCTGGTCCCTGGCGCGCCTTCCCAGCCACCCTCGCCTTCCAGCAACAGGCCCTTGAGCCCCAGGCTCAGATCGCTCAAGCGCAGGCCTGTCGGTGTCGGACGGATCTTCAGCGCCCAGGCGCCGACCAGTTGCTGGCCCTGGAATAGCTGGTTGATATTGACGTCCAGTGCCGGAATCTTGCGCGGGTCAACCTCCGCCAGCGGGTCAGGCGGGTTATCCACCACCGGCGCGTCAGGATCGGGCGCCGGCAAGCGTACATACTGCATGGCGATGTCGATCGGCGCGTTTTTGGCATCGGGCAACAGCGCACTGCCTTTGGCCTGGGTACTGTCCAGCGACAATCGCCAGGCGGCAGCATTGCGCTCCAACTGAACCCGCGCCTGGTCCAGGGTGGTGCCCATGGCGGTCAGCCTGCCGACCTGCAGATCCACACCGCCAAGGGTCTGTCGGGCGCTGCCGCCGGGGTCGTTGCCGCTGTAGCGTTGGGCAACGTCCTGCCAGGGGCTGAGGTCCAGTTCCGCCAGGCTGCCGGTAATCCGCAAGCCTTTGGCCTGGGGCACCACTGCGCCGCCCTTGCCGATAAACAGCTCGCCACGCCCTTGTGCCGGGTTGCTGGCCGGCGCCGCCCAGGCCAGATTGGCCAGTTCACCATAGGCCGCATCATAGCGCCGCTCGCTGCCTTGCAGGGTCATCCGCAATTCACTGGGGCGGGCTTCATCACGGGATTTGCCGAACGGGGCCGGCAGATCCACTGCCAATCCTTGCAGGCTTGAAGTGATCGACAGCGGCGTCGACGCGCCATCGAGCAGCAACTGCAACTGGTAAGGAATATCGCCCGACACCGGCAGCGGCTGGGTAAAGCTCAGCCAGTCGGTGAGACGCTTCAAGGCAATCTGGCCATTGGCAGTGATGCGCGTGACGTTCGCGCCTGGCTTGCCTTCAGCGGTAATCTCGGCGGTAACCGGACGACCGAACGCCTGAGCACTGATACCCTTGCCAGACAACCCCCGCGCGCTGTCAAAACGGAACTCGCCCTTGAGCTGGGTCAGGTCCAGTACCGGCTCGGCCAGTTTGAGTTGCGCGCCCTCACTGGCAAAATCCACCAGGATCTTCGGTTCCAGGCCCTTCTCCAGCGGGATGTCCAGTTTCAGGCTGCCATTGAGCGGCCCCTGCCCCTGCCAACCGGCAAATGTCGCCGCCGTACCAAGCGGCGCGCTCTGGAGGATTTTCAGACCGTCGACCAGGCTGCCTGCAAACTTGCCGTCGACCAACAGATGGCTGGGCTGGCCCTTGGGCGCATGTGGCACCTCGACGCGCACCTCACTGACCCGGGTATCGAGCAGCTGGCCCTTGCTGGCCTTGATCCGTACCCCGCTGTTCTCGACATACACCTTGCCGTCGATGCCGGTCAGCAACGGCCAGCCCGGCTGGAAGTCCAGCGTTGCATTGCCCACATCGAAGAACAGGCTGATCACCCGCGCGGTGTCGCTGGCGTCCTTGTGCAACGAGCCCTGGTACTGGAAAAACCCTTCCCTGACATCTCCCGCCACAATGGCGGTGCGCAGCCAGTGGTCCAGCGCCGGGCTGAGGACGGCAGGCAGGTACTTGCCGGTAAACCGGCCGTCGCCGTCGGTCAGCCCGACGCGCAGGTCCATATAGTCTTCATGACCGGGCTTGAGATGAATACGGATCAAGAAATCCGCCGCAATCTTGCCCTCTTCGCCAAGCACCTTGATGTACGGCGCAATCAGGGTGAAACGCTCCTGATCGAGGGTCCAGGTCAGGCGGGCATTGGCTTTGAGGTAGTGCCAGGGCTTGGCGAAAATCGGGTCCAGATGCAGCATGAAATCATCCGTGGCCAGACGCAGCTCGCCCTTGCCCAGATCACCGCTGATCGCCCCGCTGACGTTACCGGCGGCCGGCGCGCCGTGGTAGGCATCGAAACCGACCCGGTCCAGGTTGGCGGCAAAGCTCAGCCGCTCGTCACCGCTAGCCTGCGGTCGCCAGTCGAGTAACACATTGCGCAGCCCGCCAGTGACCTGCAGACGCTTGACCACCTCGCGCAGACCATCGGGCATCGGTGCCAGCGCCTGAAGCAGCGGGGTCAGTGGGGTCAGGTCGAGGCGGTCGGCCTCGACATGCCAGCGCTCCTCATTCTCGCTGCCGGGCCGGGCCTGATGCTGCTGGACCTGCACCCGACTCTCCCAGCGCTGCTCGCCCAGACTCATGGCCAGCGAACCGAGGGTGACCCGGATCCCCTGATCGTTGCGCGCCAGCCAGGCATTGAGCGCCAGATTGTCGATGCGCGCAGGTTTGTACTGCTGGTAACCGCCTTCCAGTTGCGGCGCATTGAGACGCACTGCTGCACGCTGCACTGTGCCCTTGTCCCAGCCCAGCCAGAACTCGCCACCGGCCTTCAGGGTGTGCAGATGCCAGTCACGGGTCAGGTTGCCGGGCAACCATTTGGCCCAGTCACTCTGTGGCAGGCTCAGATAGACATCGGCCTGGGCTTCGCGCCAGCGGCTGGCATCGACGCGGGCCTTTACGTTCAATGCCAGCGGCTGGCCATCTGGCAGATTCAAACGGGCGTCCAGGCGCTGCTGCCAGCTGCCGCTCGCCAGACTCAGGTTGACGTAGGTGAACGTCAGCGGGTTGGCCTGGAACGGCTGCACCGTGACCTGGCTGTCGAGCAGCGAAAGATGCGCGACCTGCTGCAGGCTCTTGAGAACCTGCGCCGGATCGGTCGGGGTGTCGTCCTTGACGGGCAGCCCCTGCAAGCGCCACTGACCGTCCTCGGCCTGGCTGAGCACCACTTGCAGACCGCTGACTTCCAGATGCGCCAGACGCACCGTGCGGGCCTTGAGGCTGGCCCACAACGCCGGCACCACCCGCACCTGATCGAGGCGCAATTGATTGCCGCCTGAGCCAACCATCACATCATGGGCCAGCAACACCGGAGCGAAGCCGCTCCAGCGGCCTTCCAGGCTGCCAATGCTGACCGGCATGTCGAGTGCGCTGCTGGCCCGGCTTTCAAGATCGGCACGGTACTCGGCGACCATGGGCACCAGTTGCCGGCCAAGGCTGACGTACAGGGCCGCCAGGACCAACAGCAAGGCACACAGGCTCAGCCCCCACCGCGTCAGGGTTGCCAACAGGCCAGGCACCCGCCCCATCAGACGAAAACCCGTCGCATGGGCGGTTGTTTCATACAGGCCAGTGCAGTCGGGGCCGAGGTTTGCTCATTGGTCACACGTTACTCGCATCGATACGCTGGGCGGGTTGTTTGCAGGGTGTTCGCAGCTAAAGCCAATACTGTTCGGTCAAGTACACAAATCTCGGTGGGAGGCAGCTTTGCTGGCGAAGACGGCAGTACATTCGCAGCAGATGCTGTGACTTTACTGGCCTCTTCGCGAGCAGACCGGGGCGCCGGCCGGCTCTTCCCACCGGGTCCGCGTGTCGCGGCTAAAGCCGCTCCTACAGCAGCACAACGTCGTATTGTTCCTGGGAATACATTGACTCGACCTGGAAGCGAATGGTTCGGCCAATGAAGGCTTCAAGTTCCGCGACATTGCCCGATTCTTCGTCGAGCAGACGGTCAACTACCCGCTGGTTGGCCAGCACCCGGTAACCGACCGCCTGATACGCCCGGGCCTCACGCAGGATTTCGCGGAATATCTCATAGCAGATGGTCTCCGGCGTTTTCAGCTTGCCGCGCCCCTGACAGCAGTGGCAGGGCTCGCAAAGGATCTGCTCCAGGCTTTCACGGGTACGTTTACGGGTCATCTGCACCAGGCCAAGCTCGGTGATGCCGATGATGTTGGTTTTGGCATGGTCGCGTTCGAGCTGTTTCTCCAGGGTGCGCAGCACCTGACGCTGATGCTCGACGTCTTCCATGTCGATGAAGTCGATGATGATGATGCCGCCCAGGTTGCGCAGGCGCAGTTGCCGGGCGATGGCGGTGGCCGCCTCCAGATTGGTCTTGAAGATGGTTTCTTCAAGGTTGCGATGACCGACAAAAGCACCGGTATTGACGTCGATGGTCGTCATCGCCTCGGCCGGATCGACCACCAGGTAGCCGCCGGACTTAAGCGGCACCTTGCGCTCCAGCGCTTTCTGGATTTCATCCTCGACGCCGTACAGATCGAAGATCGGTCGCTCGCCGGGGTAGTGCTCCAGGCGATCGGCGATCTCGGGCATCAGTTCAGTGACGAACTGGCCGGTCTTCTGGAAGGTTTCCCGCGAGTCGATGCGGATCTTCTCGATCCGCGGGCTGACCAGGTCGCGCAAAGTACGCAACGCCAGACCCAGGTCTTCGTAGATGACGCTGGGCGGGCTGATGGTCTTGATCTGCTCGCCGATCTGATCCCACAGGCGGCGCAGGTAACGGATGTCCATGAGGATCTCGTCGGCGCCGGCGCCTTCGGCAGCGGTACGCAGGATAAACCCGCCGGCCTCCTTGATGCCCTCCTGCTCGACGCAGTCGCTGACCACCTTTTTCAAGCGCTCGCGCTCGCCCTCGTCTTCGATCTTCAGTGAGATGCCGACATGCGCGGTGCGCGGCATATACACCAGATAGCGCGACGGAATGGACAACTGCGTGGTCAGGCGTGCGCCCTTGCTGCCGATCGGGTCCTTGGTGACCTGGACCACCAGGCTCTGGCCTTCATGCACCAGCGAGCTGATCGGCTCGACCGCCGAGCCTTCACGCAGGGAGATTTCCGAGGCATGGATGAATGCTGCCCGATCCAGGCCGATGTCGATGAAGGCAGCCTGCATGCCGGGCAAGACCCTGACAACCTTGCCTTTATAGATATTGCCGACGATGCCGCGACGCTGGGTGCGCTCGACGTGGACCTCTTGCAGAACACCGTTTTCGACCACCGCCACACGGGACTCCATGGGGGTGATATTGATCAGGATTTCTTCACTCATGGCTGCTCACCTTCCGGGCCTTGCCAACAGGGTATGCCGAAAAGCCCCAGCAGGTCTGCTGTTTCACACAACGGCAAGCCGACAACCGCGGAATAACTGCCGTGCAGGGCCTCGACAAATATGGCTGCCAGCCCCTGAATCGCATAGCTGCCCGCCTTGTCCTGCGGCTCGCCGGTGGACCAATAAGCCCGCGCCTGGTCGGCGCTGATCGCTCTGAACCGCACCTGGCTGCTCACCACGCGACTTTCGCAGCGCTGCCGATCAAGCACTGCCACGGCGGTGAGTACCTGGTGTTCACGCCCCGACAAGGCGGCCAGCATGGCCAAGGCATCGGCCTCATCCTGCGGCTTGCCAAGAATTCGACCGTCCAGCACCACTGCCGTGTCAGCGCCCATGACACAGGCAGGCTCATGGTCGAGCAAGGCCAGGCCGGCCGCCGCCTTGCCCCGCGCCAGACGCTCGACATAACTGGCCGGTGGCTCATCAGGCAAAGGGCTTTCGTCGATCTGCGCGCTCAGCACGTTGAAAGGGATGCCGATCTGGGTCAGCAGCTCACGACGTCGCGGTGAACCGGAAGCCAGGTAAAGCACAGGTGGCATGAGGACGTCTCCTTGTCAGCGACGCCCCGCCTGGAGCGCCTGGCTTAATTGATTTTCAAGCGGTTGCTCAGCCCGCGTAAGCCATAGCTGATCCATGGCCACAGCAAGGCACTGACCAGCGCCGGCAGGACCAGGGTCAGGGTCGGCTGGCGATTGCCAGTCAGTGCGCTGAGCCACAACTGGGCCAGTTGCGCGACGCCATAGACCACCAGCAGGATCAGGCATTGCTGCCACATCGGGTAGATCCGCAGGCGCTGCTGCAAAGCCATGACCAGACAGGTGATCAGCGTCAGGATCAATGCATGCTGGCCCAGCAAGGTGCCATACAGCACATCCTCCATCAGCCCCAGCAACCAGGCGGTGGTCATGCCGATGCGATGCGGCAGAGTCAGCGCCCAGAAGGTCATCAACAGCGCCAGCCACATGGGCCGGAAGAACTCCATGAACTGTGGCAACGGTACGATACTGAGCAACAGGCCGATGGCGAACGTCAGCCAGACCACCCAGCCATTGCGCCCGGATACATGACTAACCATCAATAGGCTCCCGGGAGGTGGACGGTGTTCTGTTCGCGGGGGCCGCTGCCGGTGGGCTCGCCGCCGGCCTGGCGGCCGGGCGACTGCTGGCCGGCGCAGGGCTGGCCGGCTGCGGCGTGCTGTGCGTGGCCGGTGCCGCAAGGCCCGGTATAGGGCCTGGGTAGAACGGCAACAACGCCCCCGGAATGTTCGACAGCACCGGCGCGTAAGTGGCAGGTGTCGCAGGCGCTACCGCGGCTTCGCTTCTGTCCAGGCTTTCCTGGGCCTGGGCCGCCTCTGCGGCACGCTCTTCAGGCGAACGCCCGTCAGAAAACACCAGTAGCAGGTAGCGACTGCGATTCAAAGCGGCAGTAGGCACCGCCCGCACAATGGCGAACGGTTGCCCGGAATCGTGAATTACTTCCTTGACCGTCGCCACCGGATAACCGGCCGGGAAGCGCTGGCCCAGGCCAGAGCTGACCAGCAGATCACCCTCTTTGATATCAGCGGTATCGGCCACATGCCGCAATTCCAGACGCTCCGGGTTGCCTGTACCACTGGCGATAGCGCGCAAGCCGTTGCGGTTGACCTGCACCGGAATGCTATGAGTGGTGTCGGTCAGCAGCAGGACCCGGGCGGTATAAGGCATCAACTCGACCACCTGGCCCATCAACCCGCGGGCATCGAGCACCGGCTGGCCGAGGAACACACCGTCGCGCTCGCCTTTGTTGATGATGATGCGATGAGTGAACGGGTTGGGGTCCATGCCGATGAGTTCGGCCACCTCGACTTTCTCGTTGACCAGCGCCGAGGAGTTGAGCAACTCGCGCAGCCGCACGTTCTGCTCGGTCAGGGCTGCCAGTTTCTGCAGGCGCCCTTGCAGCAGCAAGGCTTCAGTCTTGAGTTTTTCGTTTTCGGCGAGCAGCTCGGTGCGGCTGCCAAATTGCGAGGCAACGCCCTGATAAAGACGCTGTGGCAAATCGACGACCCAGTAAGCCTGCATCAGCACCAGCGACATCTGGCTGCGCACCGGCTTGAGCAGGGTGAAACGGGCGTCCACCACCATCAGCGTTACAGACAGCACCGCCAGCACGAGCAGACGCACACCCAGCGAAGGGCCTTTGGCGAAAAGCGGTTTAATAGGCCACTCCTTTCGGGCATTCGCTCGAAGGTGCGGGCCTGGCTTGGCGGATGTTCATGAGCAAGAGAAGCCTGGACAGATGAAAAGCGCGTTGGGCGCGCCCACAGGTCGCACAAGGGCTACCTGCAAGAGGATGCTTACAACATGGCTGCACTCGGCGATACTGCGTTGAAATCGACCTCAAAATGCTCATTTACTACAGTAAACTCCGCTTTTTCGGCCAATTTCGCCTTGTATTGCCTTGGTTCGCCGACTTTGTAAGCACCCTCTCACCAAAAAGTGGCTGGCGCACGTCCGACGAATCACTCGCTGGAGAGCAGGTCCATGGAGTGCTTGTCCATCATTTCCAGCGCGCGGCCACCGCCACGAGCCACACAGGTCAGCGGGTCTTCGGCAACGATTACCGGCAGGCCGGTTTCCTGGGCCAGCAACTTGTCGAGGTCGCGCAGCAGGGCGCCACCACCGGTCAGCACCAGGCCGCGCTCGGCGATGTCCGAAGCCAGCTCAGGTGGCGATTGCTCCAGCGCGCTCTTGACCGCCTGAACGATGGTCGCCAGCGACTCCTGCAGGGCTTCAAGCACTTCGTTGGAGTTCAGGGTAAAGGCACGCGGCACGCCCTCGGCCAGGTTACGGCCACGAACGTCAACTTCACGGACTTCGCCACCCGGGAACGCGGTGCCGATTTCCTGCTTGATACGCTCGGCAGTGGATTCGCCGATCAGGCTGCCGTAGTTACGGCGCACGTAAGTCACGATGGCCTCGTCGAAACGGTCACCGCCAACCCGTACGGATTCGGCATAGACCACGCCGTTGAGCGAGATCAGGGCGATTTCGGTGGTACCACCACCGATGTCGACGACCATCGAGCCGCGGGCTTCTTCAACCGGCAGGCCGGCACCGATGGCAGCGGCCATCGGCTCTTCGATCAGGAACACTTCACGGGCACCGGCACCGAGTGCCGATTCACGGATGGCGCGGCGCTCAACCTGGGTGGACTTGCACGGAACGCAAATCAACACGCGCGGGCTTGGCTGCAGAAAGCTGTTTTCATGAACCTTGTTGATGAAGTACTGCAGCATCTTTTCGCAGACGCTGAAATCGGCGATCACACCATCTTTCATCGGACGAATGGCAGCAATGTTGCCTGGAGTACGGCCCAGCATGCGCTTGGCCTCGGTACCTACAGCGACGACGCTCTTCTGGTTGCCGTGGGTGCGGATGGCAACAACCGAGGGTTCATTCAGGACAATACCGCGCTCACGCACGTAAATAAGGGTGTTGGCAGTGCCCAGGTCGATAGAAAGATCACTGGAAAACATGCCACGCAGTTTCTTGAACATGGGAAGGGGACCCTAGGGAACGCGTGGGTAAAAAAGTGCGGCAAACTCTAACAACGACAGGGATTTTGGGCAAGGAGCCAATATGTTAAATTGGCTGTTTTTCCGAGCACGACCCTGCGCGTTTGAGGTTCTAGGACCGCAAAATCGCCGTTGTGTTCCGCAATCAGTGCATGGACCCTGATCCTTCGCACCCCACTGGAGAATTCTCATGGCGCTCGAACGCAGCGACGTGGAAAAGATCGCCCATCTGGCCCGCCTGGGCCTTGACGATGCCGACTTGCCACGCACCACCGAAGCACTTAACAGCATTCTCGGCCTGGTCGACCAGATGCAAGCGGTCGACACCAACGGCATCGAACCGCTGGCGCACCCTCTGGAAGCCTCGCAGCGCCTGCGCGAAGACGCCGTCACCGAACAGAATCATCGCGACGAATACCAGGCCATCGCCCCAGCGGTCGAGCAAGGCCTGTATCTGGTACCGAAAGTCATCGAGTAAGGGAAAGCGCCTGCATGCATCAAATGACTCTGGCCGAGATCGCCCGCGGACTCGCCGACAAGAAATTCTCCTCTGAAGAGCTGACCCGCAACCTGCTCGAGCGCATCAATAAGCTCGACCCGCAGCTCAACAGCTTCATTACCGTCACCGAAGACCTGGCCATCACCCAGGCCCAGGCCGCCGATGCCCGGCGTGCTGCCGGCGAAACCGGCGCACTGCTCGGTGCCCCGCTGGCACACAAGGACCTGTTCTGCACCCAGGGTGTGCGCACCAGTTGTGGCTCGCGCATGCTCGACAACTTCCGGGCGCCGTACGACGCCACGGTTGTGGAAAAGCTCGCCAAAGCCGGCACCGTGACGCTGGGCAAAACCAACATGGACGAATTCGCCATGGGTTCGGCCAACGAATCGAGCTACTACGGTGCGGTGAAAAACCCCTGGAGCCTTGAGCACGTACCCGGCGGTTCGTCCGGCGGCTCCGCAGCGGCGGTTGCCGCGCGCCTGCTGCCCGCGACCACCGGCACCGACACCGGCGGCTCGATTCGTCAGCCTGCTGCGCTGACCAACCTCACCGGCCTGAAACCGACCTACGGTCGTGTTTCGCGCTGGGGCATGATTGCCTACGCATCGAGCCTCGACCAGGGCGGCCCGCTGGCCCGCACCGCTGAAGACTGCGCCCTGCTGCTGCAAGGCATGGCCGGCTTCGACGCGAAAGACTCCACCAGCATCGATGAACCGGTGCCGGACTACAGCGCGACCCTGAACGACTCGCTCAAGGGGCTGCGCATCGGCCTGCCGAAAGAGTACTTCGGTGCTGGCCTGGACCCGCGCATTGCGCAACTGGTGCAAGACAGCGTCAAGGAGCTGGAAAAGCTCGGCGCCGTGGTCAAGCCAATCAGCCTGCCGAATCTGCAGCACGGCATCCCGGCCTATTACGTCATCGCGCCGGCCGAGGCATCCTCGAACCTGTCGCGTTTCGACGGCGTGCGCTTCGGCCATCGCTGCGAAGAGCCCAAAGACCTCACCGACCTGTACAAGCGTTCGCGTGGCGAAGGTTTCGGCCCTGAGGTGCAGCGCCGCATCATGGTCGGCGCCTATGCGCTGTCGGCCGGTTACTACGATGCCTATTACCTCAAGGCACAGAAGATCCGCCGGCTGATCAAGAACGACTTCATGAACGCCTTTGCCGAGGTCGACGTAATCCTCGGCCCGACCACGCCGAACCCGGCCTGGAAGCTCGGCACCAAGAGCAGCGACCCGGTCGCCGCGTATCTGGAAGACGTGTACACCATCACCGCCAACCTCGCCGGCCTGCCAGGCCTGTCGATGCCGGCCGGGTTCGTCGACGGCCTGCCGGTCGGCGTGCAATTGCTCGCTCCTTACTTCCAGGAAGGTCGCCTGCTGAACATCGCGCACCAGTATCAGTTGAACACTGACTGGCACACCCGCGCCCCTGAAGGCTTCTAAGGAGAAGATCACATGCAATGGGAAGTCGTCATCGGGCTGGAAATCCACACCCAGCTTTTGACCCAATCGAAGATTTTCTCCGGCAGTGCCACCACGTTCGGCTCCGAGCCCAACACCCAGGCCAGCCTGGTTGATCTGGGCATGCCGGGCGTGCTGCCGGTGCTCAATAAAGAAGCCGTGCGCATGGCGGTGAAGTTCGGCCTGGCGGTCGATGCCGAGATCGGCCAGCACAACGTGTTCGCGCGCAAGAACTACTTCTACCCTGACCTGCCCAAGGGCTACCAGATCAGCCAGATGGAACTGCCGGTGGTCGGCAAGGGCCACCTGGACATCACTCTGGAAGACGGCACGGTCAAGCGCGTCGGCATTACCCGGGCGCACCTGGAAGAAGACGCCGGCAAGAGCCTGCACGAAGATTTCAGCGGCATGAGCGGCATCGACCTGAACCGCGCCGGCACGCCCCTGCTGGAAATCGTTTCCGAGCCTGACATGCGCAGCGCCAAGGAAGCGGTCGCCTATGTGCGCGCCATTCATGCGCTGGTGCGCTACCTGGGCATCTGCGACGGCAACATGGCCGAAGGCTCGCTGCGCTGCGACTGCAACGTCTCGATCCGGCCAAAGGGCCAGGTCGAGTTCGGCACCCGCTGCGAGATCAAGAACGTCAACTCGTTCCGCTTCATCGAAAAGGCCATCAACAGCGAGATCCAGCGCCAGATCGACCTGATCGAAGACGGCGGCAAGGTCGTGCAGCAAACTCGCCTGTACGATCCGAACAAGGACGAAACCCGCGCCATGCGCAGCAAGGAGGAAGCCAACGACTACCGTTACTTCCCCGACCCGGACCTGCTGCCGGTGATTATCGAAGACTCGTTCATCGAAGCCACCCGCGCCACCCTGCCCGAGCTGCCGCAACAAAAGCGCGAGCGCTTCCAGAGCCAGTTCGGCCTGTCCAGCTACGATGCCAGCGTACTGGCCAGCAGCCGCGAGCAGGCCGATTACTTCGAGCAGGTGGTCAGCATCAGCGGTGACGCCAAGCTGGCGGCCAACTGGGTCATGGTCGAGCTGGGCAGCCTGCTCAACAAGCAAGGCCTGGAAATCGAAGCGTCGCCGGTCAGTGCCGAGCAACTGGGTGGCATGCTGCTGCGCATTCGCGACAACACCATTTCCGGCAAGATCGCCAAGATGGTCTTCGAAGCGATGGCCAATGGTGAAGGCAGCGCCGATGAAGTCATCGACAAGCGCGGCCTGAAGCAGGTAACCGACAGCGGCGCGATCGAGGCGATGCTCGACGAGATGCTTGCCGCTAACGCCGAACAGGTCGAGCAGTACCGCGCCGCCGACGAGGCCAAGCGCGGCAAGATGTTCGGCTTCTTCGTTGGCCAGGCGATGAAAGTCTCCAAAGGCAAAGCCAACCCGCAACAGGTCAACGAACTGCTCAAGACCAAACTGGAAGGCTGATTCAAGGTCACCCCCCGCAGGAGCGGCTTTAGCCGCGAAGGATTTAGCCGCGAAGGTTTCGCAGCTAAAGCGGATCGCCGCCCGGCCGCTCCTGCAAGACGGGTGATCTGTTGCAGCCCATACAGGCTCATGCCTGGCGTAATAACCCGAGAAGGATAATCTCCATGCGCCGATTGCTCATTGCCTGTTCCCTGCTTTCCCTGCTGGCTGGCTGCGCCAGCCACACCATTGACCCGCACGGTTACGACCAGATCGGTACCGCGTCCTATTACGGCAACGCCCACCATGGCAAGCGCACCGCCAGCGGCGAGCCGTTCGACCAGCATGCCCTGACCGCCGCGCATCGCCAGTTACCCTTCGGCACCCGGGTCAAAGTCACCAACCTCAACAACGAACGCAGTGTCGTGCTGCGGATCAATGACCGTGGCCCGCACACCCGCGGCCGGCTGATCGATGTGTCCCGCGAAGCCGCCGAGCAACTGGGCATGCTGCGCAGCGGAACCGCCAAAGTCCGTATCCAGAGCCTGGAATGAGGGCCTTGCCATTAGCTATCTGATTGCTCTGCCCCCCCAACTGCTGCTGCAATTGGCCAGCGGCCTGCTGTTGCTATTGATCGGTGCCGGTTTGTCGGTACGCGCCGCTGTCGGCCTGGCCGCCCTGTTACAGGTGCGTGCGCTGATCATCGGCCTGACCGTCGTGGCCCTGGGCAGCAGCGCACCACAGCTGTCGGTGGGCTTGCAGGCGGCCTTGACGGCAAGCCCGGATATCGCGGTGGGCAGCGTGGTCGGCGGGCATATCTTCAATATGCTGGTCACGCTGGGATTGTGTGCACTGATCATCCCCTTGCGTGTGCCATTGCAGGTGGTGCGTATCGATATACCCTTGCTGATTGGCGCCTGCGTGCTGCTGTTCGTACTGGCACGCAACGGTGAAATCAGTACGCTGGACGGCGTGATACTGCTGCTGGGCCTTGCCGCCTGCCTGTTGATCATCCTGCGTCAGGCCAGCCACGGCGCACGACACGGGCATTACCAGAGCACCGAACAGTTGAGCCGTCGGCCACAGGCAGCCAAGCACTTGCTGATGCTGGCCGCCGGCCTGACGGCGCTGGTCAGCGGTGGCCATATGCTGGTCGAGGCGACCGTGGTGATCGCCATTCACCTGGGCCTGTCAGAGCGCATCATCGGTTTGACCCTGATGGCGGTCGCCACCTCGATCCCGGCGCTGCTCACCTCGTTGATCGCAGCCCTGCGCGGCGAACGCGACATCGCCGTAGGCAACGTGATCGGCAGCAGCCTGTTCAACCTGCTCGGCGTATTGGGCCTGACCACGCTGGTCGCTCCACAGCCGCTGTCAGTCTCGCCCAACTCACTGGTCTACGACCTGCCGATCATGCTCGGTGTGACGGTACTGTGCCTGCCGCTGTTGCATTCCGGGCTGCGTATAGACCGCCTCAAAGGCCTGCTGCTGCTGGCGCTCTACGCACTCTACGGGCTGGACATCATCGGCTTCAGCACCGGCTCGCTGCAGGCCGAACGCCTGGAAAGCCTGATGCTACGCTTCGTGCTGCCGACACTGACCGCTCTGGTCTTGCTCGGCATGCTGCGCAGTTGGTGGCGCCAACACCGATAGCAGCGCAGGCGCTCCCCGCCTGCAACTGCCTAGATCCAGCCACCCCACTGCAACAGGAAGATTCCGATGTTGGTGGTCACTGCGGCCGCCAGGGTGGTCAGCACAATGATCGCTGCCGCCAACTCGTAGTTGCCATTGGCCGAGCGGGCCATGATGTAGCTCGACGCTGCGGTCGGGCTGGCGAAGTACAGGAACAGAATGCCCAGCTCTGCGCCCCGGAAACCATAAGCCCAGGCCGCCAGGGTACAGATCAGCGGCAGCCAGACCATTTTCATCAGGCTCGCGCCAACCGCCATTTTGCCGCTCTTGCGCAGCGAGGCCAGCGACAGGGTGCCACCGATACAGATCAGCGCCAGCGGCAGGGTCATCTGCGCCAGATAGTTGGCCGAGGTTTCGAACCAGGTCGGCAGGCGCACACCGTAGTAGGCGAACGGCGAAGCGACGATTACGCTGATGATCAGCGGGTTGGACAAGACGCTCTTGATCACGCTCCACGGGTCGGATTTGATCACCGGGCTATACACCGCCAGGATCATGGTCGACAGCGCGTTGTAATAGAGGATGACCATCGCTGCGAGGATCGCCCCGACCGAGATGCCATGGCTACCGTACATGCTCGCCGCCAGCGCCAGGCCGACCACGCCGTTATTGCCACGGAATGCGCCTTGCACGTAGACGCCGCGGTCTTCGAACGGAATGCGCCAGATCGCCCAGCCCCACAGCAGGGCGAAGCTCAACAGGGTCGAGAGCGTGAAAAAGATCAGCAAGTCAGGCTGCAGGGCGGTGCTCAGATCAGCATGGACAATGCCCATGAACAGCAACGCCGGCATGGTGACATTGAACACCAGCGACGAAGCGGTAACGATGAAGCCGTCATTAATGGCGCCGATACGCTTGAGAAACACGCCCATGAACAGCATCGCAAACACCGGGGCGGTGACATTGAGTGTTTCAAGAAAAATTGCCAGCATGCCCCACACCCCGTCCCGTCGTTAGGTGACTAATGATAAGCCAAGTACGACATCATATGTGACAGGGTTTTACAGAAGCAGGCGCCAGCCGCGACACGACTGACGCCTGTATTGCCACGGCAACTCAGCTCTGCGGCGCCACTCGCAACTCGACCACATCCGGGCGTTTAAGCATGGCGTAGAGCACACCGGTCAGCAGGCTGCCGGCAACGATGGCGAGCAGGTACAGCAAGGCATGGTTGATCGCGTTGGGGATCAGCATCACGAACAGCCCGCCATGCGGCGCCATCAGCTTGCAGCCAAAATACATCGACAGGGCGCCGGTCAGTGCGCCCCCGGCGATGCTTGCCGGAATGACCCGCAACGGGTCTTTGGCGGCAAACGGGATCGCGCCCTCGGAAATGAAACACAGGCCCAGCACGAAAGACGCCTTGCCGGCCTCTCGTTCACTCTGGGCAAACTTGCGCCGCGCAAGCAGGCTGGCGATGCCCATGCCGATCGGCGGTACCATACCGGCCGCCATCGCCGCCGCCATGGGCGCGTAGCTCTGCGATGCCAACAAGCCGACCGAGAACGCATAAGACGCCTTGTTGATCGGCCCGCCCAGATCGACGCACATCATCGCGCCAAGCACCACACCGAGCAAAATGGCGTTGGCGGTGCCCATGGTTTCCAGAAACTGGGTCAAGGCACTGAGCATCCCTGCCACCGGCCGCCCCACCACGTAGATCATCATCAGCCCGGTAAACAGGCTGGCCAGCAGCGGAATGATCAGAATCGGTTTGAGTGCTTCGACGCTGGCCGGCAAACGCGCATAACGGTTGATCAGCTGCGCGCTGTAGCCGGCCAGAAAACCGGCGACGATCCCGCCAATGAAGCCCGCACCGAGGGTACTGGCCAGCAAGCCGCCGATCATCCCCGGCGCCAGCCCCGGCCGGTCGGCGATGGACCAGGCGATGTAACCGGCCAGCAGCGGCACCATCAGTTTGAACGCCGCCTCACCGCCAATCTGCATCAGGGCCGCCGCCAGAGTGCCCTGCTCCTTGAACGCTTCGATGCCGAACACAAACGACAAGGCAATCAACAAGCCGCCGGCCACCACCATCGGCAGCATGAACGACACGCCCGTCAGCAGGTGTTTATAAACGCCATTACCCTCGCTCTTGGTCGCTGCCGCGCTGGCTTTACCGTGGGTTTCGACCACCGCCTCGCTCAATGCCTTGCCGAGGATCGCCTCAGGTTGCTTCAGGGCGATGCCGGTACCGCAGCGGTAGATCCGCTTGCCGGCAAAGCGCTCGGTGGCCACTTCAATATCGGTGGCCAGCAGCACCACATCGGCCTGCTCAATGGCCTCGGCGCTCAATGGGGTACGGGCACCGACCGAACCCTGGGTTTCCACTTGCAGCTCGTGGTTCAGGCGTTTGGCAGCCTGTTGCAAGGCCTCGGCGGCCATGAAGGTGTGCGCCACGCCGGTCGGGCAGGCGGTGATGGCCACAATACGCGCGCCCTGCGCGGCTGACTGCACGGCCGCCGCCGGGCTGCTCGCCGGCTGGAAAGGTTGTGCCTGCGCGGCGGCGCCCTTGAGAAACCCTTCGGCATCCTGCAACGCCTGAGCGGGCGCAGCCTGGTATAAGCGTTTGCCGGCAAACCGGCTCAGATCCAGAGGGCCGGTGTACACGGCAACCACCAGATCGGCCTGCTCGATGTCTTGCGCCGACAGACAACGCTGCGGCTTGTGCGGGTCGACCACCTCGACGCAGGTCGACCAACCCAGGCGCTGGGCTGCCGCGTCCAGCAAGCGGGCGCTGAGTACGCTGCTGATCTTGCCGTTGGGGCAGGCCGTGACTATGGCTAATTTCATTACCCTTTCCTCTTGTTATTCTTCGCTCAGGCTGCGCACGGTCACGCCGCTCGCCAACGATTCAAGTTGTGCGGCATCGCTGATGCCGAACCCGATCTGGGTCACCGCCAACGCCGCGACTGCCGTGGCGGTGCGCAGCGCCTGTTGCGGCTCATGGCCATTGAGCAGGCCGTGTAACAGCCCCGCCAGCAATGAGTCACCGGCCCCCACCGTACTGGCCACACGAACCTTGGGCGGTCGCGCATGCAGCGCTGCGCCAGCGCGGAACCAGCACAGCCCCTCGCCACCCTGGGAAATCACCACATGCTCGATACCGTGGCGCTGCAGCTCGCGGGCCGCCGCCGTCTGCGCGGCAACGGAGTCAAGCGGCACAGCAAGCACCTGGGCCAGCTCTTCGGTGTTGGGCTTGATCAGCCACGGCGCAGCTTGCAGACCGGCGCGCAGCGCCTCGCCACTGGTGTCGAGGGCCACTTTGACACCCTGCTTGTTGAGCATGCCCAGCAAGCGTTGCAACCACTGTGGCGTTACGCCGCGCGGCAGGCTGCCGGCCACCACCACCGCGTCGAACTGTCCGGCGATCCGCTCGATACGCTCAAACAGCGCATGCTGCGCCTCGCTACCGACCTCAAGACCCGGCCCGTTGATATCGGTGATTCGCCCATCGGCTTCGGCCAGCTTGAGATTGCTGCGCGTCTCGCCCGGCACCCGGACAAACGCATCGACAAAGCCGCGTTGCTCGAACAATCGATCAAACGCCTGAGGGTTATCCAGGCCAAGAAACCCCGACACGGTCAGTTGATGGCCCAGATCAGCCAACACCTGGGCGACGTTGAGCCCTTTGCCCGCCGCATGGGTGTGCATCGCCTCGCTGCGATTGACCTCGCCGATACGCAGTTGCCCCAGCTGGACGGTCAGGTCCAGTGCCGGATTGAGAGTAACGGTCAGAATCCGCGCCATTCAGAGAGCCTCCACCAGTGTACGCACGTGTGTGGCGCTGCTGGCTTTCAGCGCCTCCCGGGCCAGCGCCTGAGCGCTCGACAGGCTGAGTTCGCGCACGCAGGCCTTGACCTCGGCAATGCTGCGCGCCGCAACGCTCAGCTCATCCACCCCAAGACCGACCAGCACCGGCACGGCCAGCGGATCGGCGGCCAGCTCGCCACACACGCCGACCCACTTGCCTTGGGCATGCGCCGCCTTGACGGTCATGTCGATCAATTGCAGGACCGCCGGGTGCAGGCCGTCGGCCTGGGCTGACAACGTCGGGTGCCCCCGGTCGATGGCCAGCGCGTACTGGGTCAGGTCATTAGTGCCTACGCTGAAGAAGTCCACCTCCTGGGCCAGTACCGGGGCCAGCAGGGCGGCAGATGGCACCTCGACCATGATGCCCACTTGCAGATCGCTGACCGGAATCTCGCGGCGCAGGCGCTCAACCATGTCGCGGCCCTGACGCCATTCTTCGACACTGCCGACCATCGGGAACATGATACGCAGCGCACGGTTATCGGCAGCGCGCAGCAGGGCACGCAATTGCGCCTCCATGATCTGCGGGCGCTGCAAGGTCAGACGGATGCCGCGCACGCCGAGGAACGGGTTCTCTTCCTTGTCGATGGGCCAGTACGGCAGCGGTTTGTCGCCGCCAACATCCAGCGTGCGCACCACCAGCGCACGGCCCCCCAGATCATCCAGCACCCGCCGGTATTCGAGTTCTTGGGTCGCTTCGTCGGGCGCCTGGTCATGAGCCATGAACAACAGCTCGGTACGCAACAGGCCAATACCCTCAGCACCCTGCTCCACGGCTGCCGGTGTGCCGCTGCTGTCGCCGATGTTCGCACAGACCTCAACCCGATGACCGTCGCGGGTCTGGGCCGGCTCAAAGCGTGCAGCGAAGGCAGCCTTGAGGCGCTGCTCGCGGGCGTCACGCTCATCAAGGGCGCGCTGCACCACAGCCTGATCCGGTGCCACGGTCAGGCGGCCACGTTGCGCATCGAGCAGCAACGGCGTGCCCGGCTCGATCAACAGCACCTGCTCACCGGCGCCCACCAGCGCGGTGATGCCCAGCGCACGAGCGACAATCGCGCTATGCGCCGTGGCGCCACCGCGTGCGGTAAGAATGCCGGCTACCCGTTGCGGGTCGAGGCGCGCCACATCGGACGGGCCAACCTCATCAATCACCAGCACATAAGGTTGCTGCGGTTCGGCGACCTGCCGCACACCGCACAGATGGCCCAACACCCGCCGACCGACGTCGCGCAGGTCAGCAGCCCGCTCGGCGAGCAGGGCGTCATTGAGTGCTTCCTGGCGCGAGGCCGCCGACTCGATAACGCCATCCCAGGCGGCGGCGGCGCTGGCACCGCTGTCCAGGCATCGCAATACCTCGGCGCTCAGTTCCGGGTCGTCGAGCATTTCCTGATGGGTAACAAAAATCTCGCTGATCGCCTTGGCCTGGCTGCGCTGAATCAGTTGGCCAAGCTCTTCGCGCACCTGAGCCAGGGCGTTGTGCAGACGCTCGCGCTCGGCAGCCGGCGATTGGCCTTGCTGCGGGTAGTCGAAGGTCGGCGTTACCTGCACATGGGCCGGCCCCAAGGCAATGCCCGGTGACGCCGCCACCGCGGCGATCACGGCACCGGCCGACGGCGCCGCTACGCTAAGAGGCGTAGCCGCCTGCAACACGGGCGCCGCTGCAGGTGCGGCAGCCAGCGGCTCGACCTGCTCGCCCAAGCCCTGCTCCACAGCCGCCAGCAACGCCGGCAAGGCATCGCTGGCAATACTCGGCTCAGCCACGAACTCCAGGGTCTGACCACGGCGAGCCCCCAGGCTCAGCAGCTTGCTGAGGCTCTTCGCCGACACCGCGGTTTCGGCACTTTCCAGTACCCGCACGCGAATCTCGCCATCAAAGCCCTTGGCCAGTTGCGCCAGCGCTTTGGCCGGTCGGGCATGCAGACCGTGGGCGTTGGCCAGAACGATCTGTGCAGCAGGCCACTCGGGCGGCACCTGGCCCCCCAGCGCCTGCAACACCGTGCGGCTATTGGTGGCCTGACCCAGTTCCTGGCCACGGCCCTCGATCAGCAAGGCACATAGACGCTCAAGCAGCGCCTGGTGCGCCTCGCCCAGGCTGGCCAGACAGAACAAGCCAGTCAACGGCTGGCCCAGGTAGCGCAGAGGCTTGTCCGGGGTTACAAACGCCAGCCCCGGACGCTTGACGGTCTGCTCACTGTGCAACCACCACAGGCCGTCACCCAGTGGCAGGGCTTCGACCTGCTGCAGGATTGCGGCAAAACCGTTATTGACACAATCGGCCTTGCGCAATAACCGCGCGCCCCGCCAGACCAGCTCTTCGAAATCCTCCACCGACAGGCCCAGGCTGATCATCTGCGCATCCAGGGCCAGTTCCTGCGGGGCGCCTTGCAATAGCTTGAGCAGATCCTCTGGCGTTCTGGCGGCACGCAATGACGGTCCCAGATCATCTTCGCCTAGCGCCCGGGTCAATAATTGCAGCAGGCGCAGGTGCTCATCGGAGGTGGCCGCGATACCGATCGCCAGATAGACGATCTGCCCATCGCCCCAGTCCACCCCCTCGGGAAACTGCATCAGACGCACCCCGGTGGTGTGCACCTGATCACGGGTCTGCGGGGTGCCGTGAGGGATGGCAATGCCCTGCCCCAGAAAGGTCGAGCCCTGTTGCTCGCGATCTTGCAAGCCTTGAAGATACCCAGGGGCAACCAGACCGTCAGCCACCAGATGATCGGCCAACAGTTGCAGGGCTGCGGATTTGTCCGCTGCCACCTGGGCCATGGAAATCTGCTCCAGAGCGAGTTCGAGCATGCCTGACTCCTGTTTGGCGCCAATACGCCGCTTGATTCTTGTTTTAGAAATTCTGTTGCACAAATACCGACAGCGTAGAGAACAGATTCACCGTCCGCCTGACAGTTTCAGCGATAAGTGATTAACGTAAAAACTTGCCTGCTGAAACGTTTAATCTAAACTTATGCGGCACATTACTCGATTCTTTGCACAGGTTGAAGCCCACCGGGCCGATTCGCTGCGACGCTCGTCAAATAGTTCGAGCATTCGTCGTCACCCATGGTCTGCTGTAAAGATCACGCCGCTTGGGAGAGAATCCCTGCGGCCATGAGGCAACCAAGACAAAGGAATCTTCGGTGAAACTTAGTGATATCGCGCGTCTGGCAGGGGTTTCAGTCACGACCGCCAGCTATGTGATCAACGGCAAGGCTGAGCAACAACGCATCAGCCCGGCCACTGTGGAGCGAGTGCGGGCGGTGGTCGAACAACACGACTTTCGCCCCAACCCCCAGGCGGCAGGCTTGCGCAGCCGGCACAGTCGCACCCTGGGCTTCATCCTTCCGGACCTGGAAAACCCCAGCTACGCACGCATTGCCAAGCTGCTGGAGCAAGGTGCCCGCGCCCGCGGCTACCAGTTACTGGTCGCCAGCTCCGACGATGACCCGCTCAGTGAGCTGCAATTGCTGCAATTGTTCCGCGCCCGCCGCTGCGACGCGCTGCTGGTCGCCAGCGGCTTGCCGGCCAGTGATGATAGCTACCGCCAGTTGCAAAGCCAGGGCATACCGATCATTGCCATCGACCGCGAGATGGACCGTGAGCTGTTCTGCTCAGTGGTCAGCGATGACCAGCAAGCCAGCCAGCAACTGACCCAAAGCCTGCTCAAGACCCGCCCGCAGCACATCGCCCTGATCGGCGCACGCCCGGAACTGAGCGTCAGCCGCGAACGGGCGGCCGGTTTCAGTCAGGCGCTGGAAGGCTTCAGCGGCCAGGTCATCATTGAACAGGGTGATGCGTTTAGCCGCGCCTGCGGACAACGCCTGACCGAGGAACTGCTGCAACGCCTCGGGCACCTGCCTGACGCGCTGGTGACCACCTCCTACGTACTGTTGCAAGGGGTATTTGATGCCCTGCCGCGCCATGCGACACCGCATCTGGGCACCTTTGGCGACACCCAGTTGCTGGATTTCCTGCCGCTGCCGGTCAACGCCATGGCTCAGCAACACCAGTTGATCGCCGACAAGGCACTGGAACTGGCCCTGAGCGCCATCGAGCAGGAACACTACCAGCCCGGCGTACACGCCATACCGCGCACGTTCAAGCAGCGGATTGGCGAGGTCTGAGCGTGCAGTTGATCGATACCCACACCCATCTGGACTTTCCAGAGTTTGACGCCGACCGCGCGGCGGTGCTGCGCCACAGCCTGAGTCTGGGCGTGCAGCGCATGGTGGTGCTTGGGGTCTATCAACGCAATTGGCAGCGGCTGTGGGAACTGTGCCTGGCCAATCCGGCGCTGTACGCGGCCTTTGGCCTGCATCCGGTGTATCTCGACGAACACCGGCCGCAACACCTCAACGAGCTGGGCGACTGGCTGACGCGCCTCAAAGGCCATGGGCAGTTGTGCGCGGTGGGTGAAATCGGCCTGGACTTCTTTTTGCCCGAGCTTGATCGTCAGCGTCAGCAAGCGCTATTCGAAGCGCAACTGGGCCTGGCTGCGGATGTTGATCTGCCGGTGCTGCTGCACGTGCGCCGCAGCCATGCCGAAGTAATCGCCACCCTCAAGCGCTACAAACTCAAACGCAGCGGTATCGTGCACGCCTTCGCCGGCAGTATCGAACAAGCCCGGGAGTACATCAGGCTGGGTTACAAGCTGGGCCTGGGCGGCGCCGCCACCTGGCCGCAGGCGCTGCGCATGCATCGGGTGCTGCCGCAGTTACCGCTCGACAGCCTGGTGCTGGAGACCGACGCACCGGACATGGCGCCGGCCATGCATGCGCATCAGCGTAACAGCCCGCAACACCTGCCCGATATCTGCCGGGCGCTGGCAGAGCTGATAGGCATCAGCGCCGAGCAACTGGCCCAAGCCAGCACCGCCAATGCCATGCAGATACTGGGCTGGGCCAGCCAGTCTCAAACACCCCGGCAGTGATTTAGAACAGCAGTGTCCACAGGGCAAAACCTGCGTACCAGACGATGGCCGAGCGCACCAGCAACTCCCAGATCAGATCCAGGCTGTTGACCGCACTGATCCCGACAGTTGGCGCCGGCACTTCACTGGCCACGCAACCGATGCGGGCCACCAGACGCGCCGCGCTGATGTTCCAGTTAAGCAGTTCCTGCAACAGTTCCCGGCTGACGGCGGCGAAGTTGCCGACCAGCGCGAAGCTGGCCGCCAGCAGGCGTACCGGGATCCAGTCGAAGGCATGGCGCAATTGCCCGGCGCGCTCGGCCACCGGCTTGCTGGTGGCCTTCTCGGCGCTCAGCGCCAACAAGCGATACGCCAGCGCAGCCACCGGACCGAGCAGGGCATACCAGAAAATCACCGCGAAAAACCCTTGGTAGGCCTGCCACAGCAGTTGCGCCTGCACGCCGGAGATCAGCTGTTGTTCATTGTCGGCCTGGACCTGCAGATCCCGTTCGGCGACATGCACCGCCGCCTGCGCATCACCGCGTCGGCAGGCATCACGAAACGGCCCCAATGCGGCGAGCACATCACCGCGGCCCAGGCTGTAGATCAGCACCAGCAGGTGCACCGGCAACAGCATCCAGCCGTAGGCCACCGAACCAATGATCAGCATGGCCAGGTGCAACACCAGCACCGGCAGCAATACCACCAGCGCCAGTACCAGCCAGGGCTGCCGCGCGGTACGCGGCGCCGCTTCGAGCCGTGCCAATTGCTTGAGCCAGGCACCGTCACGCTGGACCTGTCGGCGCAGAGCAGAAAATTTTTCGATCACAATTGCCAGCAACAACACCAGAAAACTCATTCGTTACCCCCACGCACTTGCTGCACAGCCTGTCGAAAACGCTCCCAGTCGAAGCACGGCCCCGGATCGGTCTTGCGCTGCGGGGCGATATCACTATGCCCGCAGATACGCTCGACGGTGATGCCCGGCCAGGCCTGGCGCAGTTGCCGGGTCAGCTCGATCAGCGCCGTATATTGCAGATCGGTGAACGGCTGATCGTCAGTGCCTTCCAGCTCGATGCCGATGGAAAAGTCATTACAGCCCTCACGCCCCTCGAAGCTTGACACTCCGGCGTGCCAGGCACGCTCCAGACAAGACACGAACTGGCTGACTTCACCATCACGCTCGATGAGAAAGTGCGCTGAAACACGCAGTTCGGCAATGCCTTCGAAATACGGATGCGCGCCTGGGTCCAGACGGTTCTGGAACAAGGCCTGGACATGGCCGGTCTTGAAACAGGCGGGCGGCAGGCTGATATTGTGGATTACCAGCAGCGAGATTTCGCCTGCGGGCCGCGCATTGAAGTTGGGCGACGGGCAGTGGTTGATCCCGCGACACCAACCGCTTGCGGAGTCCAGTTGCATGAACACTCCTTGATGGACGTTTGGACAGCCGCCAGTATGCCCTTGCCAGGGCGTTTTGCGACAGTTGCAGAACGCCCTCCACTTGTGTTCAGGCGCCCTTGCCCCTGCGCAGGTTGCCCATGACCGAGGCCAGCGCACGGTCAAACAACAAGGAATCGTCCAGCACCCGCACCGAGCCGCGGCGGAACTCCACCGCCAGGCCCATACGGGTCTTTTCCAGGACTTTCATGCCAGTGCGGTTGACGAACACATAGCGGCCACCCGGCTCGACGATGGCGGCCAGCTTGCAACGCAGCTTGTGCTCTTCATCCTCCTGAATCTCGACCCACATCCCGACATTAAGCCGATTGACCTGCAGCAGACCGGCGTCATCGACGGGCAATGACTGAAGCGGCTCGCTGAACAGCTGTTCTTCCGGCGCAATAAGGACGATTTCTTCGACCACATTGATCATCGGCGCAGCGTCATCAGTTGCCAGCGGCGCTTCGCTCGCCCCCTGCTGATGCCGCGACAGACGCTGCAGTGCCTGCATGTGCAGCACTTCCAGCTGGCTGAAAAATTCGCTGGTGGCAAAAGGGTCGAAGGCCGCACTGGCCAGCCCCTCGCGCAACACCTTGAGCAGCCCCGGTACCTGCTCAAGCAGACGCTGGCGGGCCTCGGGTTCCTCGTGCGGCTCGACGCTCCAGATCAAATCGTCCACGGCATCAAGGCCGGCCTGCCATTCCTGGGAGACCTCACCGTGCTTGAGGCAGGTCAGCAGCAGCACCTTGCTCCAGGCTTCCTGAAGCAGGCGCACAACAACCTGCGGCAGGGTTCTGCCCAGCAGCCGCAGGTTCAGCTCCTGCTGCACGCGCTGACGGGCCAGCTCAGCGCGCGAACGGCCTTCTTCGGCATCGCGGGTGCGTTGTTCAAGCAACTCGCTGCGGCGCCGCTCATCACTGGTAAAGGCGAGGAAATCCGCCAATAGCTCGGAGAAGATCGCCGTGTCGTCGACAAAGTCGTTGAGCAGCCGCTGGACGATATGCTCGACCCGCAAGTACAGCGAATCACGCTGATAGTCATCACGCCCGCCCCAGCCCAGCGCGGCAGACGCGATCTCGTTGAGCAGACGACGCGCCGGATGGCTGCCACGGCTGAAAAAGCTTTTGTCGAGCACCGCGACCTTGAGCATCGGGATCTGTAACCGGCCGATCAGCGCACGCAGCGAAGACGGCAGATTGCGGTCGTCCAGGATGAACTCGAACAGCATCGAGATCAGGTTGATAACGTCTTCATCGCCGCCACCGACGATCCGTGACTTGCCGCTGCGCACGCTGACGCGGGTCAGCAGTTGTTCAAGCTGCTGACGCAGGTCGAAGTCTTCGACCTCCTCGCCAGACGGCACGTACTGCTGCAGGTGCGACAACAGGCGCAGCAGGTCCTGACTGGAAATCGGCCGGATTTCGGCATTGGAATCATGTCGAGGTGCCAGGCTGCCACGCAAATGCGCCAGCAGTTCCTGCATTGCCTCGAAGACCTCCTGGACGCCTTTGTCGAGTTTCTCGGTGGCCTGGGCCAGCACCGGATCTTCCAGCCGCGCCGTACGCTGCTCGCGCTGCCCGCGATCGGTCATGCGCCGCGCCGGCAGGGCTTTCATGTCAGGCAGGATGCCCGTGGCGATCAACAACTGGTTGGCTTCTGCGTACAGCTGATCGGCATCGGCCAGAACGTATCTCTCGAACAGCTTGAGGATGATCAGCTTGACCCGAATTTCCACCCCGAAGCTGCGCGCCGATTGCAGAAAGAAATCGCACAGCAGCATAGGCCCCAGCGGATTGCTCTGGTCGGTGATGGGCTGGGGGACCAACTGGTTCAGGCGCGCGGTCAACTGACCAAGGGCCAGGCTGTCGCGGCTCATGACCTTGGTCACCATGGCATCAACCGCCACGGTGCGCTCCAGATCGTCATTATTGACCAGTTCCAGCTTGTCGAAGACCACTGGCCCCGGCAGCACAGGCTCGGCGACCTGGTACTGGCCCAGAACCAGAAACGCTTCGTAGAACTTGTCGACGAAGGTTCGCTCGATGCTCTTGCGCTTGAGGCGCAGATCACGCATGGCCTCGAAGAAGTGGTTCTGCTCGCTGTTGTTACGCGCCCGATCAGCCATCTCGAAGAGGGTGTCGTCAGCATTGTCGAACAGCCTCTGCAAGGCGTCCTTGAGCTGCTGCGCAGCCTTGTCGCGCACCTGCAACAACACGACAGGCAAGCGAGCCAATGGCGTCTGGGTCGCCTGCAACGGCACCGCTTTGCTCAGTGGCACAACCTTTTCGTCGCTCTGCATTGTATCTCCTGACAGGAATTGGCTCTCGGGTGCACCTGGAAACTGCTGGCGTTACACCCGCAGAGGCTGTGTGAAACGACTGCGCTCGGCCTTGGCAGCTCAAACCCACAACCAATGTCAATCTCATGACGTCAATTACAAGTCGTGATTATCTTGCAAGATCCGTTCGCAATTCCATAGGGGAATCCCTGCCTCCCCCCGTAGACCACAAATTTGCTGATCTGTCGCAAACAGCGCCCTGAAACCGACCAACTGTCATGCGCCGCCCCGGCAAAAAATCGCCGGTCAAGGCCAGCCATGGGTGGGTAGCGGCAGTGGCGTGCCTTATACTCGGCCGACTTTGTGAGTGGAGCCCGCTATGCCGAATGTACGACTTGCTGCCCTGACCGCTGAAATCGAAGCCAACGTCCGTCGTGCGTTGCTTGAGGATGTCGGCAGCGGCGACATCACTGCCCAGTTGATCCCGGAGAGCCGTCTGGCCAAGGCCACGATCATTTCTCGCGATAATGCGGTGATATCCGGCACGGCCTGGGTCGATACCGTGTTCCGCCAGCTTGATCCACGGGTTGCAGTGCACTGGCAAGTTGCCGACGGTGACCGGGTCAACGCTGACCAGATTCTGTTTCATCTTGAGGGGCCGGCCCGTTCATTGCTCACCGGTGAACGCAGTGCGCTGAACTTCCTGCAGCTATTGTCCGGTGTCGCCACCCGCGCGCGGTTCTTCGCCGACCTGGTAAACGGCACCCAAGTGCAATTGCTCGACACCCGCAAGACCCTGCCGGGCCTGCGTCTGGCACAAAAATATGCAGTTACCTGCGGTGGCTGCCATAACCACCGCATCGGCCTTTACGATGCATTCCTGATCAAGGAAAACCACATCGCCGCCTGCGGCGGCATCCCTCAGGCCGTTGCGGCCGCACACAAGATCGCGCCAGGCAAACCGGTCGAGGTGGAAGTCGAAAGCCTTGATGAGCTGCGCGAAGCGCTGGACGCCGGCGCCGATATCATCATGCTCGACGAGCTGAGCCTGGATGACATGCGCGAAGCGGTGCGCCTGAACAATGGCCGCGCCAAGCTCGAAGCCAGCGGCGGCATCAGCGAGCAGACCTTGCGGGTGATTGCAGAAACGGGGGTGGACTACATCTCTATCGGCTCGATGACCAAGGATGTCAAGGCAGTGGACCTGTCCATGCGCCTGAGCCTGTAAGGCAGCCAACGCATCTATAGCAGGAGTCAGCACCATGCAACAGTGGTTGGTAGTGAATGCGGGCAAGCAGTTGGGCCCGATGGATGACGCAGCGGCTCGACTGATTGCCCGCGAAGCGCCGGGCGCCTGGTGCTGGACCGCAGGCATGGCCGATTGGCAGCCGATCTATCAGGTGCCACAGGTGCGTGCCATGAAAAAGGACGGCATCACGCCTTTCCCCGCCCCGACTGCCGACATGCTGCAGCCTCGGCCCACGGTTGCGCCGCCGCACAGCGCACCGCTCGCGCAGCCCTCCGCCCAACCGGTTCCAGCGGCGCCCAGCCCGGCGTCTGGTGCCTCCAGTGGTTATGGCGGCCTGGCAGTGACCGAGGGCGTTGACTTCAAGCTGTACGGCAGCGAGACGCAGTTTGTCGAGCTTGAGCTGGACCGTGGTGAAAGCGCCGTGGCCGAAGCCGGGGCGATGATGTACAAGACCTGCGACGTACAGATGGAAACCATCTTCGGCGACGGCAGCAGTCAGTCCTCCGGGCTACTCGGTTCATTGTTCGGTGCCGGCAAGCGCATGCTCACCGGCGAAAGCCTGTTCACCACGGTGTTCTCGCAACAGGGCGCAGGCAAAGGCCGGGTGGCCTTCGCTGCACCCTACCCCGGCACCATTCTGCCGCTCAACCTGCGCGATTTCGGCGGCAAGCTGGTGTGCCAGAAAGACAGCTTTCTGGCCGGGGCCAAGGGCGTGTCCATCGGCATCCAGTTCCAGAAAAAGATCCTCACCGGGCTGTTCGGCGGTGAAGGCTTCATCCTGCAGAAACTCGAAGGTGACGGCTGGGTGTTCGTGCATACCGGCGGTACGGTAAGGCGTATCGAGCTGGCACCTGGGGAATCGCTGGATGTCGACACCGGTTGCCTGGCAGCCATGACCCAGAACGTCGATTACGACATCCGCATGGTCGGCGGTATCAAGTCGATGCTGTTCGGTGGCGAAGGCGTGTTTTTCGCCCGCCTGACCGGTCCTGGCACCGTCTGGCTGCAGAGCCTGCCCTTCTCGCGCCTGGCTGGACGCATGCTGGCGGCCCTGCCGGCTGGCAGTGTGGGCCGCAGCGAACGCTGATCGCTGCGGTCAAACGTCCACATCAAACTCCAGGAGGCGCCATGCTGATTTCCCAAGGACAACGTGTCCCGCTGTCGAACCTGATCTCGGGCCAGACATTGACCCTGACCCTCGCCATCGACTCGCCACATATCATTGACTATGTGTGCTTCGGCGTCGACGCCAACGGCAAGCTGTCAGATGATCGCTACATGATCTTCTTCAATCAGCCGGCCAGCCCGTGCAATAGCATCCAGCAGCAAGGCAATGAGTTTCGCCTGAACCTGAGCAGCCTGCCGGCCAGCATTGATCGGCTGGTGTTCACCGCCTCGATCGATGGTGCAGGCACCATGCAGCAGATCCGCGCCAGCCACTTCAGTATCGGCCAGGCGGGTCGCGAGGTTGCCCGCGGCGAGTTCTCCGGCAGCAGCTTCAACGCCGAAAAAGCGATCATGGTCATTGACCTGTATCGCAAGAACGGTGAGTGGCGGCTGGCTTCCAACCTGCAGGGCTACAACGCAGGGCTCGATGCCCTGGTGGTGCATTTTGGCGGCGAGGTCGCCGATGAGCCTGCTCCGGCACCGGCACCTGTCGTGGCGACCGCGAAAATTTCTCTGGAAAAGAAAGTGGCCGAGGCGGCCCCACAACTGGTCAGCCTGGCCAAGAAAGCCCAGGTCAGTCTGGAAAAGGCGCAGTTGACCGATACCCGCGCCCGGGTCGGGCTGGTGCTGGATGCTTCCGGCTCCATGAACGGCCAGTACTCCAGAGGCCATGTCCAGGAAGTCGTTGACCGTCTGTTGCCGCTGGCAGTGCATTTTGACGATGACGGCGCGCTGGATTGCTGGGCCTTTGCCGCAAAGCCAATGCGCTTGACGCCGGTCACCTTGAGCAACTTCCGCGATTTCATCAAGACCGACCATGGCGGCTGGCGCGACTGGGAACTGGGTTCACGGGTCAATAACGAACCCAAGGTCATGCGTCAGGTGATCGACTTCTACAAGCAGTCTGGCGACCGTACCCCGGTGTATATCCTGTTCATCAGCGATGGCGGCGTATCGCAGAACCGCGAGATCATCAAACTGATGAGCGAAGCCGCCAGGCTACCGATCTTCTGGCAGTTTGTCGGCCTGGGCGGGCATGGTTACGGAGTTCTGGAGAAGCTCGACGACATGGAAGGCCGAGTGGTGGATAACTGCAATTTCTTCGCCCTCGACCGACTGGACGAGATTGCTGAAGAGAAACTCTATGACCTGCTGATGGAGGAGTTTCCTGACTGGCTGAAGGCAGCCAAAAGCGCAGGAATTCTCTAATAAAAAAACCGCCATCGAAGATGGCGGTTTTTGTTTACCGATCAGGATCAGCCGATCGATACACCATGAGCTTCAGCCAGTGGCTTGAGGCCGCCGGCGAAGCCCTGGCCGATGGCCTTGAACTTGAACTCGTCGTTGTGACGATACAGCTCACCGAAGATCATCGCGGTTTCGGTGGAAGCATCTTCCGACAGGTCGTAACGGGCGATTTCCTTGCCGTCAGCCTTGTTCACAACGCGGATGTAGGCGTTGGAAACCTGACCGAAGCTCTGCTTGCGTGCATCGGCGTCGTGGATGGTCACAGCGAACACCAGCTTCTTCACGTCGGCAGCCAGGCCGGTCAGCTTGACCAGTACCGACTCGTCGTCGCCTTCGCCAGCGCCGGAGCGGTTGTCGCCCAGGTGCTCGACCGAGCCATCAGCCGACTTCTTGTTGTTGTAGAAAATGAAGCCGCTGTCGTTCAGCACCTTGCCATTTTCACCAACGACGAAGATCGAAGCGTCGAGGTCGAACTCGGTACCGTCAGTCACGCGAGGGTCCCAGCCCAGGCCAACAGTGATTTCCGACAGACCAGGAGCTTCTTTGGACAGAGAGACGTTGCCGCCTTTGCTCAGACTTACAGCCATTTGCGTGTTCCTCCAGTGAATACAGATAAAGCCTGAATCAGAAATTCAGGCCGAGATTGTTGGCAACAGCGCGCAGGCCACCGGCATAACCCTGGCCGACAGCGCGGAATTTCCACTCGCCATTGTTGCGGTACAGTTCGGCGAACAGCATGGCGGTTTCGGTCGAGGCATCTTCAGCCAGGTCGTAACGTACGATCTCGCTGCCGCTTTTCTCGTTGACCACGCGAATGAACGAACCACCCACCTGACCGAAGTTCTGCTTGCGCGAATCGGCGTCATGGATGGTGACCACGAACACGACTTTCTCGACGTCGGCCGGTACGCGGCTCAGGTCGACCTTGATCACTTCGTCGTCGCCGTCACCGGCACCGGTACGGTTGTCACCGGTGTGCTCGACGGAGCCATCAGCGCTCTTGAGCTGGTTGTAGAAAATGAAATCCGCTTCACTGCGGACCTTGCCACTGGCGCCGATCAGAAAAGCACTGGCGTCCAGATCGAACTCCTGACCGTCGGTGGCGCGTGGATCCCAGCCCAGGCCGATCAACACATTGGTCAGGCTCGGGTCAGTCTTGGACAGCGAAAGGTTGCCACCTTTTTGCAGAGTCAAAGCCATGATTGGGTAATCTCCTTTTTCCAGTATTTACGCTTTTGCAGCCGGTTCTTCGTCTTTGGCCGGGAACAGTACGCTGGCCAGAATACCGATGGCCAGTACAACCATGACGACGATCAGGCTGGTGTTCGGGCTGATGCCGTAGCCGTGGCCGAAGATGTGATCGGTTGCGTTCAGGCCCAGTTTGAAGGCGATGAAGAACAGCAACGCAATAACTGCTTTTTCCAGGTGCACCAGGTAGCGCTTGAGTGCTTCGAGGACGAAGTACAGGGTACGCAGGCCCAGGATTGCGAACAGCATCGCCGAGTAGACGATCAGCGGCTCACGGCTGACAGCGATGATCGCCGGTACCGAGTCGAAAGCGAACAGCACGTCGGAGATCTCGGCCACAACCACACACAGAAACAGTGGGGTTGCAAACAGAGCACCTTTGGCCGCCAGAGTGATACCGGCGTTTTCAGGCTTCTTGATCTCTTCTTCGAGTACCGAACGGCGCACGAAGAAGTTGTGGCCGTGCAGCTTTGGCCAGACCGGGAACAGTTTCTTGGCGAAGCGGTAAGCCATGTGCTGCGAGTAGTCGATCTCTTCGTCGTCGTCATCGCCGGCACGCAACATCATGATTGCGGTCCAGGCAACGATGATCGCAAACACCACTTCGACCCATGGGCCCAGGGCCAGCAGGCCGGTACCGATGGCCACGAAGATGCCGCGGAACACAATGGCGCCCATGATGCCCCAGTACAGAACACGATGGCGCAGGCCATCGGGAATCTTGAACCAGGCGAACAGGGCCATGAACACGAACAGGTTGTCGACACTGAGGACTTTTTCCAGCGCATAGCCGGTAAAGAACAGGGTCGAAACTTCTGAGCCGTGCTGGAAGTACAGGAACACGCCGAACGCCACCGAGATGGCGACCCAGAAGATCGACCACAGGGAGGCCTGGGTCAGGGTGATCGGCTTGTTGCCGCGGTGCGAAAAGAGGTCGATGATCATCGCGCCAACGGCAAGACCGATAAATACGGTCATTGTCAGGGGCGGGAAGCCGATAGCAGTGCTGCTTTCCATTTAACAGAGTACCTCGAGGGATATAGATTACAGATCGAAGTCGGCCGGGTTCAGGCCCAGTTCGCGACAAATGATCCGGCACACCTGGCGCTCGCTTTCTTCGAAACTGCCGTCGGCACCACCAATGGCGCAGCAGACGCGAATCAACAGACGCGCAGCATCTTCCTTGTTCTTGATCTTGCCAATGGTCTTGAGTGCTTCGGCACGACCGATCTCGACATCGAATTCGAACTTGGAGCAAGCATCCTGGAAGGCCTTGATGACATCTTTCATGTCAAAGGCTTTGAGTTCCTGGGAGTTCTGGATGAAACCCGCCATCTTCTGCTTCTCGGCGGAGCTGATATCACCATCAGCAGCCGCGACCAGCGCACATCCCGACACGACCGCATCAAGGAATTCGCGGTTCTTGTACTTCGAGACCTCAGAGGCGAGTTTGTCACGCGCCGCTGTTGCATTGCTTTTCAACCAGTCCAGCATTCTATCCCCCTTTGGAGCGGCACGGCCGCCCCAACACTCTTAATTACGGAATCCACGTGGGCACCTCTAAAAACTACCTGCGTGGCCATCGCGTTGTTGAAATCAGGCTAAAAGTGCTCACTTACAACCCGTAAGCTCCGCTTTTTAGCCTGATTTCGCCTGGCGCTGGCTGCCTCGCCTACGTTTTTAGAGGCACCCACTGACATCAACGACATTCACTTCGAGCCAGCCGCCCAGCGCATACCCCAGTTGTAAGCCTTGTCCATATTGCTGTGGCCGTTATGGAAATCAACCCGGCGAGTCACCTTGACCGCGCCGTTGTCGTTTTCCAGCAGGGCGATCGCACACATGCCCTGGCGACCGCCCTCCTCGTTCAGACGCACCTCGATCGGTGGCTGGCCTGGCACGTGGATCGTGATCACCCCGTCGGTTTCCTTCCAGTTCGGTGCGCCCTCGTAAATGAAGGCGTAGATCAGGATCCGGCGAATCTTGCTCCAGTGGCTGCCATTGATATGCAACCACTCACCCTCACTGACAGAACCGGTACGGTCGTCGCCCATCAGCTTGATGTAAGGCTCTTCCTGCAGCGAACCGAAGGCATTGCCCAGCGCCTGCACGGCGCCCTTGTAACCGTCCTGCAGCTCGAACAGGCAGCCGACATCGAGATCGATGGCATTGCTTTTGAGCCGCGAGAAAAAACCGCCCGAACCTTCGCTGCGGCGGTTCCAGTTCAGGTTGACGCGAATTTCGCCGAAACCGGCACTGGTCTTTTCCAGACTGATCGAGGCGCGTGTCTTGTCCAGCGTGATCTTGCTCAGGCTGACCGTGGGTTTGGCCGCAGGTGCCGGAGCTGGAGCTGGAGCTGGAGCTGGAGCTGGAGCTGGAGCTGGAGGCTGCACCTCGGGAGCCGCCACTTCAACCCCGAAGTTCTTCGCCAGTGGCTCCAGGCCGCCAGCAAAGCCCTGAGCAACGCAGCGGAATTTCCAGGCGCCCTGACGCAGATAGAACTCACCAAGAATCAGTGCGGTTTCCTGCATGCCCGAGGTGGAAATTGCCGCCTCAAGACCGCCGCTGATGCTCACCTGCAAACGCGAGACCTTATCGAAACTGGCCTTGTTCTCGTGGATGGTTGCGGTCAGTGCAACCTTCTCGATCGCCGGGTCCAGTCGCGCCAGGTCCAGATTGAAGCGCACCTTGCCGGTAGCGCTGTCGGTCAGTTGCACAGCGCCGCCGTTGACGCTGGTCTGGCCGTAGAAACACATGTCCTGGTCGCCACGCACCTTGCCGGTATTGGTCAGCAAAAATGCAGAGATGTCGATTTCCGCACCTGCCAGAGGCGAGTACTCGACGTCGACCGTCAATGGGCCGGCCGCTACTGGCGCGTTGGCGCCTGGGACAAGTTGGGTCATGCGCGAATCGCTCCAATGGCCAGATCGACCAGATCGTCAGCGGTACGGCCGTTGGTCACCTGACCGACTGCGGTGAAGTCCCAGCCGCTTGCGGTACGGGTCAGGTAGGACATGACCACACCGGTGTGATGACCTTTCTCGGACAGGTCGAAGCGACCCAGCTCGTTGCGCGAGCCATTGTCGACGATACGGCAATAGGCGTTGGCGACCTTCTCGAAGGTCTGCCCGGTGAACGAGTTGACGGTGAACACCAGGTACTTGACGGTGCCCGGCAGACGCTCCAGGTCGACGCTGATCGTTTCGTCGTCACCGGCGCCTTCGCCGGTACGGTTGTCGCCGGAGTGCTGGATGGCGCCGTCGCGCGATTGCAACTGACGGAACCAGACCAGGTCCAGCGGCTTTTTGTCGGCGTCGAGCATGATGCACGAGGCATCAAGGTCGATCTCGCCACCGCCGCCGAGCAGTTTGCCGAAGAACCCGCTGGCTTTCTCGGGATCCCAGCCCAGGCCCATGCTGACCTTTTTAAGGCCCGTGCCGGCGGTCTTTTCCAGCGAGATTGTCTGGTTTTTTGCCAACGTGAGTGCCATTTTTCGCTCCCTTGAACTACGGTAGTCGGATTAAAAGCGTGACAGCGTTACCGCGATGGCTCATCAAAGCCATCTCGATTGTGTAACTTGGCGTTAATGGCCGCCTTGGACGTGGTCTTGGGCAGGGCCTTGTAGCGCCCCCGCTGCCACGCCGGATGGAAATGTCGCCAATGGGCATCCTGGGCGGCGGCGAGCAATTCGTGGTCACCACTGGTGTCGCCCCAGGCGCGCACCCGGAACTGGCTCAGCGGGCCGTAAACACCTTCAAGACGGCTGACCTTGGAATCACGTCGGCAATTGCTGCCTTCGATCAGCCCGGTCAGCTTGCCATCGACAATCTCAAGGCTGGTGCCGATCAGCTCGACCTTGAGACGATCGGCAAACGGGCGCAGCACGATTTCCGGCGATGCCGAGCAGAGCGTCACAATGGCGCCCTTTTCAAGCTCGGCTGCCACCGAAACCAAGGCGGTCGGGCGCATCAGGCGATCCCACCACGCGTCGCAGAAGGCCTGGGCCTTTTCCTCGACCCACTGGGCTTCGACGCCGCTGAGGAAAGCTTTGATCAATCGCGCTTTCAACTCGTCGCGGGTCACGCGCCGCGCCAGATAACCGAGACCGGGCAGCACCATGCGCGCCATGCGCGAGGAAAATGTCCGCTGACCGAAGGCGAACTTCAGAAAAGGTACGAAGCTGTCATGCCGGGTCAGGGTTCCGTCAAAATCGAACACCGCCAACAGGCGCTCCTGCACCTCAACTTCCAGATCGGGTTCTATCACTGGCTCTGTCATTTAGCTAACCGCCTCAGCGAGTCGAATGCTGGCATCCACGATTGCAGCCGGCGCCGGCAACACGCCATGCCACTTGGCGCGCTCCATGATGCGGGTTGCCCACTGGTAATGGGTGGCCGGCTCACACATCGCGTCGTTGTACTTGAACACCGCAGCCGCCGCAGAGTTCAATATCATCCGTGCAGAATTCATATCTTCCAGGCTGACCCGCAAGGCGTTCTGGATGGTGGTGATCTGCGAAGGATGGATCGCGGTCTTGCCCACCAGGCCATGGGAGATGTCCAGTGCAAGCTCCTGCTCAAGAATCTCCGGGGTTGCCAGTTGTTCGAAGACCGGCGCGGTCAGGGCAAAACCCAGCGACCCCATGACCCCCGCCAGCATCGGAATCACATAGCCCATCGGCGTGCCATACAGCGTCATGGCCGGATTGCGTCGCAACCCCAGACAGCCCATCAGATCATTGCCACCGATGCGCAGGGCAATGATGCGCTGATCGAGGCTGCCCTTGAGCGCCTGGCCCAAGTCAGCCATGGCCTGCGGATTGAAAACCTCAGGCGTTTCCAGGGTCGGCATCAGCGCCAGCGCCGGATTGGTCACTGCCTGCTCCCAACTGCGCAGGTTGCCCAGCGACAGCTTGGGCACCACGAAACCGTCAACATGGCGCATCAGCGGCCAGTCGTTGAGCACCGCCGCCATTTGCGCATCACGAGGCCGCACGAACAGCAACGGGCCATTCTCGGGACGCCCGCCAACGGTCTCGATACGCAGCAGCACTTCACGCAAGTTATCCAGCGCCGTGGTCACATCAACCGGCGCCACGGCATCTTCCAGACACACCACCAACGAGCGGAGTTCGGGAATCTTGCGGCCGAACACCACCTCGAGAATGTCTTCCCGGGTGGCCGGCATGTAGAGGGTCGCGCCCAGCGCATAAGGCGAAAAAAGGGCCATCAGCTGAGACTCCGAATAATGGTTGCCGCCCGATAGGGGCCAAGGGCAGCGCCAACCTGCTCGACCGGGACACCCGCCCGTTCGGTCAGATGCAACAGTAGCTGCACGTCACTGTCACGCTCGTCGCGCACCAGTACATGATCAGGTACCCGGCGCATGACGGCCCGCGTCGCTTCCGCAATACCCGGTTTGATCCGGTTGAAGTTGCTCACTGCAAACCGCGCCGCAAGACCATCAATGGCCTGTCCCGCCGCCGCCTGCAGCTGCCCGGCCTGGTCTGCCGACCATGGCTGCGCCGTGGTCACGGCCGGCAACTGCCGACGCAGGCCGTCAATCCGGTCGACAAACGGCCGGGTCACGTCGTGGGCCTGCAAATGATCGTAGACCACACAACCATGCAAACCGGCCTCAGCCGGCCAGATGGAGCGCGAGACCAGCCCGGAAACGGTAGCACCGAGAATCCCGGAAGGAATGACCCAGTCTTCGGCGGAGGCCGCCAGCCAGGCGCGGCCGCAGGGATCGGCGAGCACCACCAGCCGGGGCGGCCCGCTGAAACGCGGGTCTTGCGCCAGGCTACGTTGTACCTCAGCACTGATTGCGCCTTTGCCGGTCCAGCCGTCGACGAACACGATCGACTGCGCGCCGTGAGCCTCGATGATCGTCTCCAGGGCAAGCTGATCGATGCCCCGGTCGCGGATGATACTGATGCCGTAATGACAGGCCTGGCGCCCCAGGTCGCGCAGGGCGCGGCCCAGCAGCACGCCCAGCGGCAGGCCGGCACGCACGAACGACACCAGCACGATCTGCGGCCCGTGGCACTCCCGGTCAAGGGCTTGGGCAAGTGCCTGGACATCTTCGGCCATACGCTGACCGTTGTACGCCAGGGCGCGCTCATACAGCTGCTGGTGCTCAGGCGTCGGCGCCTGTTCCTGGCTGATCATTTCCGAATAGTGCTTTTGCCGGGTCTGGATCAGCCGCTCTTTTTCTTCGACGCCGGTGACTTCGATGTCGACACTGCGCAGCAGAAACTGCACGTCGTCTTCACGGTAGCTGCCGCTGCCGACGGTGGGCATGCCCTGGATCGGAGCGCGCACCGCGCCGTGCCGCGGGTTACTCACCGGTCGCCTCCAGAAACACCCGGGCCAGCTGACTGCGGGCCGGGGTTGCCCACCAGTGACATTCGTTCATAAAGCCCAGGTCAGTGATGCTGTCGCCAAAGCCCAGTATCGGGCGCTCGCCATGCACCGCCCGATCGCGGCGCAACCATTCCTGCACGGCGTAGCGCTTGGCCAGGCCATCGGGCAAGAATGCCAGGTTGTTGCCATTGCCATGCACATGCATGCCGTCGAGCAGGCCACGGCTCTGAACTTCAGCCAGCACCCGCTCAAGGATCCGGTCGTCGCTCTGGTTGTGCTTGGTGACCACGTAATGGAACAGGCGCGCCTCCTCCACCACCCAGCCGCGCAACGAAAAGCCCAGTTCCTGACCAATCGCCAGGGTCGCGGCGCACAGCTCATGCAAACGCATCTGGTAGGCCGCCAGGGTTTGCTTCATCTGCTCGTTCCAGTCCTGATCCACCCGGCCGCCGGCATCGAGCATCACCCCGCCATGCGAGCAGATGGCGCCCTGCGTGAATGGCAGCTTCACCCGGCTGTAGGCCTCGACACTGCGGGCGGTCACCGGCACCACGTCGGCATTGGCCAGCATCCAGTTGACGAACGATTGCTGCACGTTGGTCATGTAGCCGTTGGGGTTGCCGCTGATATCCACGGTCGCGGGGTGCTTTTCGATACCCGGCGCGGTCTTGCGCGCGGTCTGAAACAGGGTGTCGTCAAGGTCGACGAGAATCAGGGGGCGTGGATTACTCATCACAGATGACCTCGGCATTGAGTGCTTCGACCAGTTCGGCAGCGACGGCCTGAGCCGGTGTTTCGGTGCAGATCAGTACCCGGTCGTAGTGCCCGGGGCGGACGTTGTAGAGAAAGTTGGGAATCCCCAGCCCGTAGTTGTCAGCGAACGACAAGGCATGGCCGATGGCATGGCCCAAAGCAATCGGCGAACGGCTGGTGGAACTGAAATGCACATCGGCACCGGCCCGCTCCAGCCGCTCAGCCAGCAGGAACGGCCGCCAGACGAACTCACTGGTACCCACCACGAGGATTTTCTCCCCGGCCTTGACTTGCAGGTCCGGCGCCAGGCTGTCGTTGACCGAACGCACCCCCAGGCGGCCCCAGTCATTATCTGCCGACAATGACCAGTCACCCGCCGCCACGGTGCCTACCTGAGGCATTTCAGGCAATGGCGCCTCAGGGTCTTCGGCAAAGTGATAGTTACCCTGCAGCAGCGAAACCTGCTCGGTCTGCACGTTTGCGCTGCGGCTGACCGCGCCTGCCGACCAGTCGGTCAGCACACAGGTCACCAATCGCTCGATCCGCGTCAGGCCGGCCTCGACCAGCGCGTGATGCAGGTTGATGAAGGTCTTGCCGGTCGAGGCTTCGTCATCGACCAGCACCAGCGAACGCGCGGCAAGCATCATTTCGCGCAGGAGCGGGTCGACAGGCTGGTGAATCAGGTGGGCACTGGCATGGCTGTGCTCTTCTTCGAAACGGGCGAACAACTCAGTACCAGTTGGATGCCGGGTGCTGACCATGTACAGCACATCGTCGCGGGCCTGGCTGTAGGCGCGGTGCACCCCGGCACCAAGGCCGACGGCAGTCTCTGCCATGCCGATGATCAGGACCGGCCCCGGCAGGTCCGCAGGAATCCGCGCTGCAAGGTCTTCGAAACTCTGCTGCATGACCGCCGGGCGCACAGGAATGTGCCGGCCCAGTACTCGCGAGACGAACAGAAAGGCACGCTTGGGGTTACGCCGCTCGGCAAAGCCGAACAGCGAATCAGGGGCAATGGAGGAGGCATCCACCGTCACATCGAGGCGTCCACGCATCAATTGGGCATGCAGCATGGTCGGTTGGGGAAGCGCCTGACGGCTGTTCATCGATCAAATCCTGGTTGGAGAAGCAAGTGTATCGGGGTGTACCGACCAATCAGAGTCAGCTACGGGAGGCTTCGACCAGCCATAACGCCGACTGTGCGGTACGGGATATTTCAGTTGTGCTGTAGGTTCTTTCCGGGCGCAGCAACGTCGTTGGTACCCGACAGGCTTGTAGAAACGCCACCAGCAGCGCGGATTTGACTGCAAAGTTCATATTCTGTGCGTCCGGCACGCTGGAGGTGACCATGCCGACCACCGCGCCGCCGCTGTCGAACAGTGGACTGCCACTGGAGCCAGGCTGGATCGGTGCGGTGAATTGCAACAGGCTGGCATCGCTGTGCAGGCCGAACAGGCTGGAAATACCGCCTTGGGTGACCTGCAGGCTGCCACCGGAAATCGACGCCAGCGGATAACCCAGTGCCACGACGTTGTCACCCGCCTCGCAGCCCGGCCCTTCGCGAAACGGCAATGAGTGGAGCGGCGAGGCCCCCTGCACGCGCAGCAAGGCAATGTCATTGCGTCGGTCAACCACCACCGGTTCGACCTTGTAGCGGCCCTCCAGAGAGCTGATATGCAGTACGCTCATGTCTTCGATGACATGCGCACAGGTCATCAAGTGCGCCGGCCCCACCGCGAATGCCGTGCCGGTCGCTGACTGATGTCGCGGTTCGTTCTGGCCACCGCTATTGGCACCGCGCCGCGGGTGGTAATCGCTGACCGTCAGGCCGATGTTGCGCCCGAATGCCGCCAGGCCATAGGCCGAGCCTTCGCTCAGGGCACGAAATTTCCATTGCTCATTGCGGCGGTAGAACTCACCGATGATGATCGAGGCTTCGCCGTTGTCGCGCAGGTCAAGGCGATACTCGATGTCGTTGTCGATCTGCAGGGCCAGGCTGCTGACGTCACTGACCGGGCCGGCCGCTGCATAGACATAAACCATCAACAGCACCCGGTCGCTGCCGCCCGGAAGGTTGTCGAGGGTCAGGGTGCAGCCGACGTTTTCCGGGCCGCCGCTCCATTCCATCCAGCGCTGCTCATCATGCAGCAACGCGGCGTCGCCGGTAGGCTGGCGCTTCTCGTTGACCGGCAGCAGCGCAACGGCGGCAAAGTCGCCGAAAACCGAAGCCTTGCCGCTCTCCAGATTCCAGGAGCAGCGGGCATTGGCAAGAGCGATGTTTGCGCCAGGTGCCAGCACTTTCATACCGGTCCTCCTTGATGGGCTGAAAGACTGACTAATAGTAAAAATCTATTATTCACGATCACGCGAGAGCCCGTACAGCCACCGTAATGGCCTTCACGCGCATATTTGGCAACCAATTTGTTTCCGGTTCTTTCAGGCCAAGACGTCGACACGCAAAAATACCGGGCAAGTTGACGCCTGTTTCACGGGTATAACCGATACCGCCGGAATAACGCGGGTTAATTTCCAGCAGGTGCGGTTTGCCCTGCGCGTCATCGCGGGTCTGTACATTGACCAGGCCGTCGCAGCCGAAGTGCTCGGCTGCCTGCATCGCCAGCTGCACCGCTGGCGTATCGCGCTCAAAACTCTGATGCAGGCCCTGCTTGCGCCGCCCGACCCCGGTAATCACCTTGCCGCCTTCACAGATCAGGTCCACCGAACACTCACTGCCCGCCATGTACGGCATGACCAACATCGCAGGGCGCTCGCCAGGTTGCCGATAGGCCTGCAGATAAGCGTCGAAGGTGGTCTCGCGCGCATCAGGGTTGGCAAAACAGCGGAACGCATCAACGCCGTCCTTGAAGCGCCAGAAGCCATGACCAAAGATGCCGACCGTTGGCTTGATGCATACCTCACCGTAAACACTCAACGCGGCGTAGGCCTCTTGCAATTGCTCGGCATTGGTTACCGTGATGCCCGGTATACAGGCCAGCCCGGCCTGCTCGGCGGCGGCGGTAAAACAGCTCTTGTCGTCTACGCTGTGGAAGGTTTGCGGCGACAGGCCGCCGGTGACCAGATCGAGGTCGGCTTCAGCGAAACGCTGACGATGGTTTTCATAAACACTGCCAATGCGTCCGGCCACCACCACCTTTACCCCCAGTTGCCGGGCCGTACTGATCACCCAGTCGATTCGCTCGGCGCTGTTGTGCGGCTCGCGCAGGGCGATGTCAGCCTGGCTGGTGATCTCCGGACGCTCCTGGCGATGCGAGGCAACGATACGTACCGACGCTGGCAAGGCTTCGCGTGCGCCCATGATGATTTCACGTTGGCTGGACTGCCCTTCCAGGAACCAGATCATGCAACTCTCCGTCGTTTGCAGCCATCCGTGATGGCCTTGTCGAATTTTGTAATAACTGATTTGCTGCAAAATACTGGAATTCAAGCAAAGTCGCGCGATTTCTAGTAGAAAGCCGCAGATTCCTGACACTCAAGCAATTCTTCAAAGAGGACAATGACATGAAGTGGCTCAGACGGTCGATCTGGCTGGTGGTTTTTCTGGTTGTGGGCGTGGGCGCACTGAGCCTGCATTACCTGCTGCCACGGCATGATGTGGTGCTGGTCACTGGCGTTGAAGTCAAACGCATGGACGCTGACGGCGTGATCAACGCCGAGAACCCGGCAGACGGCCCGACCCGTGACGTTTACTTCATCAACACTGAAGACCCGCAAACCAAGAAAGTCGTGGTTTACCGCAACGAAGACACCGGCTGGAGCTTCCCGTGGTATTTCAAGTTCGACTCGGCCGACCTGCAGGCCAAAGCCCAAGGCTACTCGCGTGACGCACAGCAACTGGTCCTGATCCGTCATTACGGCTGGCGTATCCAGATCCTGTCGATGTTCCCCAACATCACCGCCGTTGAGTCGACCAGCAGCCGTGACGAGCCCTTCCCGGTGTTCAACACCGTGTTCTTCACGGTGCTGATCCTGATCGTGCTGTTCAGCGCCCTCTTCATCCGCCGCCGGGTGCGCAAGCCACGTGTCGATGGCGTGGTTCGCAGCTGACCGCTCCGGCATGCCGGCACGCAGAGCCCTCCGTGCCGGCTGCGTAACTGATAAACTCCCGCGCCTCATTCCTGTTCCTGCCCGAGGCGCTTTGCATGTCCTTCCTGAACCAGGCGCTCAGCGTCGCCCTCGACCGTCGTCAAGCGCTGCTGGCTGAACTGCATGCGCAAGGCACCGATTGCTACCGGTTGTTCCATGGTAGCCAGGAAGGTGCCGCGGGTCTGACCATCGACCGCTACGGCCCCCAGTTGCTGATTCAGAGCTTCCATGAAAGCCTGGCGAGCGACGTCGTACCGGGGTTGATCGATACCGTCCAGCGCCATCTTGGGCTTGAACTGCTGCCGGTGTACAACGACCGCTCGGGCGGCAACTCCCGCATTGATCGCCAAGACAGTATATTTCAGGCCAGCGAAGCGGCCTTGCAGGATGGCGTCGGCCATGAAGGCGGCTTGAAGTACCGGGTCCGTGCCAGACACCCAGGCCAGGACCCGCTGCTGTTTCTCGACCTGCGCAATGCCCGCAGCTGGGTGCGCCAACACAGCGCCGGCAAGAGTGTATTGAATTTGTTCGCCTATACCTGCGGGGTCGGCCTCAGCGCAGCAGCCGGCGGCGCCCGCGAGGTGTGCAACCTGGATTTCGCCGAGGGCAACCTGGCAGTCGGCCGCGAGAACGGCATGCTCAATCCGCAACTGCCACCGATGCAGTTCATCCAGTCCGATTACTTTCCGGCGATCCGTCAGTTGGCGGGCCTGCCGGTCACCGCCCGGCGCGGGCAGAAGCTGCCAGCCTATCCGCGTCTTTTGCCACGCCAATATGACCTGGTCCTGCTCGACCCGCCCGCCTGGGCCAAAAGCGCCTTTGGTACGGTCGATCTGTGGCGTGATTATCAAAGCCTGCTCAAACCGGCACTGCTGGCGACTGCCGAAGATGGCGTGCTGATCTGCTGTAACAACCTCGCCAAGGTGCCGATGGATGAATGGCAAGAACAGGTGCTGCGTTGCGCTGAAAAGGCCGGACGCCCCGTGCGCGAGTGGCAAGTCATCCGACCGGCCGATGATTTTCCGTCACTGGATAATCAGCCACCGCTCAAAACGCTGGTTCTGCAGTTCTGAATGCAGGCAAATATAGGGAATTTTCCTACGAAGCTGGTCGGCACTGGCTTGTGAACCGAAAGCGCATGCCATACTCCAAGCACCTCCTGCCAGAGAGAGCGCTGCACCAATGCCCAAAGGTCTTAAACGTATTATTGGCGCCCTGGTGGCGGTCTTCGTGCTGTACAGCCTGCTGGGCTTTTTTATCCTGCCGGGCGTCGCACTGCGCATTGCCAATCAGCAACTGGCCGAGTACGCCAGCGTACCGGCCCGCATCGAGCGCCTGGAGTTCAACCCCTACAGCCTGGAACTCAAGCTCTGGGGGCTGAATATCGGCACACCGGGCCAGGAGCAGGTAGCCCTGGAAAAGCTCTACGCCAACCTGCAGATCGACAGCCTGTGGAGCGGTGCCCTGCATTTGCTTGACGTCGAGCTGGTAAAGCCGAAAACCGAACTGCTGTTCGACAAGAGCGGCCAATTGAACCTCACGCAGTTGTTCAAGCTGCCTGCCACTGAGCCATCGCCTGCAGCCGAACCTGCTGGCAAGCCCTTTGCCCTGCGCATTGACCGCATCAGGCTGGTCGACGGCTACCTGCACTTTCGTGACCTGCGTCCCGGCGAGCCGATCGAGTTTCTCTACGACCAGTTGAACCTGGAACTGAAAAATCTCAGCACCCTGCCTGAAGACAATACTGATGCCACCCTGGTGGCGGCCGGCCCTGACGGCGGGCAGATCGACTGGCAGGGCCGCTTCAGCCTGGCGCCGATTGCCTCCGAAGGCACCCTCAAGGTCACCGACAGCAAGATGAAGCTCTGGTGGCCCTATGTACGTGACGCCGTGCCGCTGGCCTTGCAGGATGGCCGACTGAGCCTGGAAACCGGCTACAAATTGAATCTGGCCAAGAACACTGAGCTGCAACTGAGCAACACCCGGGCAAACGTGACAGCCTTGGCACTCAACGCCCCGGATGGCCGCTCGCTGGTGCGTTTGCAACACCTGGAGGTCAGTGACACAAGCCTGGATCTGGTCAAGCAGCAGGTAGTAGTCGGTAAAGTGCGCAGCCAGAAACTGGAAACCTGGGCGGCCCGTGAAGCAGACGGGCAACTGGACTGGCAGAAACTGTTCGCCGGCCAGCCTGCCCCCAAAAAGCCCGCCGCCGCCAAGCCCGCCGTTGACGACAAAGCGGCCGAGCCTGCGGCGCCAGCCGCACCGGGCAAACCCGCTGAAGCTTCGCGGCCCTGGCAGGTACTGGTGCGCGATGTACAACTGCGCAACTATCAGGTCCATCTCGCCGACCGGGTGCCAAGCGACCCCGTCGCTCTGGAACTGGGCCCGCTGAACCTCGACCTGCAAAATTTCGACAGCCTGAACAAGTCGCCCTTCAAGCTCAGGCTCGATACCGGCCTGGGTAAACAGGGCAAGCTGACCGCCGCCGGCGAAGTGAATCTGGCCCCGGTCAGCGCCAGGCTCAATGTCACCAGTGAAGACCTCGACCTGCGCATCGCCCAGGCCTATATCAGCCCGTTCATCCGTCTGGAACTGCGCAGCGGCATGCTCGGCAGCGACCTGGCGGTGGATCTCAAGAGCACCGAGCCGCTGGCCCTGAGCGTCACCGGCAAGGCGCAGGTCAATCAGTTGCACGCCCTCGACACGCTCAAACAGCGTGACTTCGTCAAATGGCAGCAACTGCTGCTGGGCGGCCTGAATTATCAGCATGGGCAAAGCCTGTCCATCGACCGGGTCGACCTGCTGCAACCCTATGCGCGCTTCATGATCAACGAAGACCGCACCACCAACGTCGATGACTTGTTGATCCCACAGCCGGCCGAGCCAAAAACCGCTACCCGCAGCAAAAGCAGCGCCAGCGCGCAAAAGCCGCTGGGTATCCGGGTCGGGGAAGTGAACATCAATGATGGCTCGGCGTACTTCGCTGACTTCACCCTGACGCCGAACTTCGCCACCGCCGTGCAACAACTCAACGGCCGGATCGGCCCGATCGATAACAGCCACAACAAACCGGCACCCGTCAACATCCAGGGCAAGGTCGACCGCTACGCCCCGGTGGTCATCCACGGCAGCCTCAATCCGTTCAACCCGATGTCCAGCCTGGACATCGCGACCAGTTTCAGACGCGTCGAACTGACCACCCTGACCCCTTACTCGGGCAAGTTCGCAGGCTTTCGCATCCGCAAGGGCCGGCTGAACCTCGACCTGCATTATCAGATCAGCGAAGGCCGGCTCAAGGCCGAGAATACGGTGCTGGTCGAACAGTTGCAGTTGGGCGAGAGGGTCGACAGCCCGGATGCCCTGGACCTGCCGATTCGGCTGGCGGTGGCACTGCTCAAAGATCCCCAAGGGCGGATTTCTCTGGAGCTGCCGGTGGAGGGTGACCTGAATAATCCGCAGTTCAGTGTCATGCCGATTGTCTGGCAGACCCTGCGCAATCTGGTGGTACGCGCCGCCCAGTCGCCGTTCAAATTTATCGGTGGGCTGGTGGCCGGTGGTGGCTCGCAGGATCTGGGCAGTATCCAGTTTGCGCCTGGCTCCAGCAACTTGTCAGGTACAGCGCAACAGGCGCTCGACAAACTCGCCGCGGCCCTCAAGGAGCGTCCGACACTGCGTCTGGAAATCGAGGGCACCAGTGCCCAAAGCAGTGACGGCCCTTTGATCGCGCGCCAGCGTCTGGAGCGTGAGTATCAATTGACCTACTACAAGATCATGCAGCGCCGCGGTGACAAGGTCCCGGCCAACGCCAGCCTGTTGCAGGTGCCGGAAGACGAAAAGGCGCCGATGCTCGAAGGCATTTATCGCGCCCGGCTCAAGCAGCAACCACCGGCACAGTGGGAACAGCTTGGTCAGGAAGCCCGCACCAATCAGTTGCGCAATGCCATGCTGCAGTTCTGGAGCAGCAATGAAGTGCTGTTACGCGAGCTCGGTCAGGACCGGGCGAGCAGCATCAAGGATTATCTGGTGGGCAAAGCAGGACTGGAAGATGATCGGGTGTACTTCATCGACGCGCAACTCGGCAAGGCCCAGGCCGATGGCCAGGTCATCACCCCCCTGCATCTGGACAGCGAATAACCCATGAGCCGCTCTTTGACCTGCGCCATCCTGACCCTGACCGCACTGTTGGCAAGCCCGGCACAGGCCTCGACCATGCGCTGCGGCAGCCAGTTGATCAGCCTCGGTGACCATGCCTTCGAGGTCGAAAGAAAGTGCGGCACGCCAGTCAGCCAGGCGGTGATCGGCTCGAAGGAGAGCTTTAGCGGCAACTATCGGTATTCGGAACAGGTACGAATCGAGGAGTGGATCTACGGCCCTGATCACGGCATGTATCGTTACCTGCGCTTTGAAGGCGGACGATTGATACGCATTGACAGCAAGCGCGGCCAATAGCGCCAGTGACTTTTCAAGACTCGAAATAGAACAGGCCCCGACTCAAGAGCCGGGGCCTGTAATGGCCACATCCATATGGCCGATCGCATGAACTTTCTACACCAGGTTCCGGCCTCCCTGGCCAGAACCCGTGTCAGATGCTCATAGTCGAACCGAATTATTCAGCTTTCAGCGCTTCAGCAGTCACCGACTTCACGCCTTTGATGTTCTTGGCGATGTTCACGGCAGTTTTCTTCTGAGTCTCGGTCACTTTGACGTCCGAAGACAGGGCAACCACGCCGTTAGCGGTTTCTACTTTGATGTCAGAGCCCGGAATGCCTTTTTCGGTCAGCAGGTCAGCTTTCACCTTGGTGGTGATCCAGGTGTCGCTGCCTTCTTGCTTGGCGTTTTCAACAGTAGTGTTGGCAGCCAGCATCAGCGGAGCCTGGGTAGCGGTCTGGGCGAATGCGCCACCGGTCATGGACAGAGTCAGAGCAGCGGCAGCAGCAGCGATAGCGAACTTCTTCATACGATGAACTCCTGTTTTTCTGAAAAACCGCGCCAATGTCTAGCGAGGGTTAACAGGTATATCGCAAGCGCTGTGCCAACTTTTTACCACTGATAATTTCCTTATCAATCAAGTAGTTATAAAATTATTGCAATTTGCGCATCGTGCAGATTGCCCGCTCGGCTGCTCAGGACGCTTGCAAGTTGCAAGTGTTACACCCAGCTGACAGGTTGCTCCTGGAGCGGGTCAGCATCTGGCGGCTCAGCGCTAGAAGCCCATGCTCAAGGTTGCGGTCACGGAGGCCGGTTCGCCGGCATAGTTACCGGCACTGGCGACCGTCTCGATGTAATCGCGGTCGGTCACGTTGCGGGCATTGAGCGATACCCTCAGCTGTTCATTGATGTCGTAGAACAGGCTCATGTCGATGCGCGCATAACCGCTGGCACTGTAGTTGTTGGCCAGGTTGCCATAACGCTTGCCGGCATAAATCACCCCGGCGCCGATCCCCAGGCCTTGCAGTGGGCCGCTCTGCAACTGGTAGCTGGACCATAGCGAGCCGCTGAGCACCGGAATACCTTCCAGGCGATTGCCTTCTTCAAGCTGGGTGTCCTTGATCAACTTGGCATCGAGCACGGCCACGTTGCCGATCAGGTTCCAGCCATCGCTGATCTCGCCGCTTACATCCAGTTCGACGCCGCGCACCCGCTGCTGACCGGTCTGGATCGAATAGTTGCTATCGGCAGGGTCTGTGGTGGACAGGTTCTCACGACGGATCTCAAATGCCGACAGGGTGGCACTCATGCGCTCGGGAATCAGCTCGTACCTGGCGCCGATCTCGTACTGTTCGCCGGTTTCCGGGTCCAGCACGCTGCCATCGCGGGTCAGCCGGTTTTGCGGCGCAAAGGACGTGCTGTAGCTGGCATACAAGGCCAGCCGGTCAGTCGGCTGATAGACGATGCCGGCCCGCGGCGAAGTGTCCGACGGCTCGATATTGATATCGCTGTAGCTGCCGGTTGCCGTGTAGTTGCGGTTGCGCTGCTCGACCTTGTCCCAGCGCACACCAAGCAGCAGTTTCCATTGCTCACTGAGGTCAATCTGGTCTTGCAGATACAGCCCGTAGCTGTTCTGCCGCACCCGAGTGTCTTCACCAAAGCTGAACGGGCCAGGCTGTGCGCCATGCACAGGGTTGAAGATGTCCAGCGCTGCCAGATTGGCGCGCAGCATCCGAACTTGGCGCCTGCCATTGACCGTCTCGAAGCCGCCCAGCAGTTGATGTTGCAGCCCCCACAGCGAGAAATCGGCAATGGCTTCGAACTGGGCGCTCAGCGAACGGGCCGACTCGTCGAAATCCGTCGCCCGCCGATTGGTCGTGCGGCCATCGCTTTGCAGCGATTGCTGGGACACGTTAAGCATGTGCTTGCTCGATTCATCCCAGCGAGTGACCTGACGCAGGGTCAGCCAGTCGTTGGCTTGATGCTCGATGCGTACCCAGGCAGCAGTCTTGTCGCTTTCAGCTCTGGACCAGGGCTCTTCAAGAAACAGTTTATGCCGCGAGTCGACCTTGTCATTGAGCGCCAGCAGGCCGCGGTCGTACTGGGCGTCGGTTTCGGTGTACTCCAGGCCCATCTCTACCCGAGTGAGCTCACTTGGCTCCCAGAGCAACGTCGGCGCGATGAAGCGCCGGTGGCTGTCGCGGTACAGGTCGCGGAAGCTGCCCTCGGTCTGCGTCGCAATGGCCAGCCCGCCAGCAAGAGCATGCTGGCTGTCCAGCGGACCGCTGAGGTAGGCCTGCAAGCGGCGCATGTCCCAGGAACCGACCTGCGCCTTGAGCTGGCCTTGCGGCGTATAGGTCGGCTTGCGGGTCACCAGGTTGATTAAACCGCCGGGGTTGCCACGCCCGTACAACACCGAGGCCGGCCCCTTGAGCACTTCAACGCGCTCGATGTTGCTCAGGTCGCTGAGGATTTCCGGGCGGACCACCAGCGAGTTGGTCATCATCCCGTCCACCGCATAAGTGGTGTTCTGAAAACCGCGAATGAAGAAGCTCTCAGTGGTGCCGCCGTGAGTGTTGCCGCGTTGAATACTGCTGACGTTACTCAAGGCATCGCCCAGGCTGGTGATCTGTTGATCCTCGATCACCTGGCGGGTGACCACCTGAATCGACTGGGGGATATCGCGCAACGGTGTGTCGGTTTTGGTTCCGGTAGCGCTGCGCGCCGCACTATAACCTTCAACCGTGCCAATCGCCTGGCTGCCTGAATGCCACCCGGAAATGTTGGTGGCATCGAGCTGCAGTGCCGAACCGCTGGCCGGTAACGCACGCAATGTGTAGGTGTTGCCAGCCTGTGGCACCGCCTCAAGGCCGCTGCCACGCAGCAGTTGCCCGAATCCCTGACTGATCGTCCACTCGCCTTTGAGTGCGTCGCTGCGCAGGTTCTGGGTCACGACCGGGTCAATCGGCAGAGTCACCCCGGCTTTGGCAGCGAAGGCGGCGAGGCTTTCGCTCAGCGGGCCGGCGGGAACATCATAGTACTGCGTAGCTTGCTGGGCATGGCTCTGCGGCGCCACGGCGATGCAGCTCAAAGCCAGCGCCGGAGCGCCGATGGCCCTGGCGAGCAAAGCGACACGAAACAGCGATGATGCGGGCATGAAGGGGTTTCCTGATGGCGTGTAAGTGCGTTTTCAGGAGGGAGGACACGCCACCGGCAAAAAACACGACAGGGTTTATCAACTTTTTTGCAGCGGCCCCAGCGTGACCCAATACCGCGTCACATAACTGACCTTCACCGGCAGGGTCAACGCCACTGCCGCCAGGACGCTGTCAGTGTCCTGTAGCTGGAAGGCACCGGAAATCAACAGCCCGGCCACTTGCGGCTCACAGCGGGTCCAGCCACGCCGGTAGCGCCCCAGCTCGGCGACAAAGTCAGCCAGCGGCATGCGTTCGACCCGCAGCACGCCGTCCAGCCAGTCAATGCCCCGCACCGGCTCAGGCAACGCCTGGACCGTGCGGGTCGTGACACGCGCCTGCTGGCCGGCAGCGACGTCCAGGCGCACGCCAGGCGCCTGGTGCGGCACGACGGCCACCTGCCCCTCCAGCACTTGCAGCAGGTCGTGGTCAGCCAACTGGCGAACCGAGAACTTCGTGCCGATCGGCCGGTAATTGCCAAGCCCGGACTCCACCGAAAACGGTCGGCCATCGGCTCGGCCGGTGGTGACGAAAATCTCGCCTTTGCGCAGCACCAGCATGCGCTCAGCCGGCGTGTAGCGTACGTCGATTGCACTGTCGGTATTGAGTTGCACCAAAGTGCCGTCAGACAGGCTGACGGTGCGGCGCTCGCCTACGCCGGTACTGATGTCCGCCACCAGCGAAACCACCGCCGGGCTGCGCGATGCGGCAAAGCCCAGCGAGCCGACGACGATCATGGTGGTCAAGCTCTTGAGTGCCAGGCGCCGTTTGAGGTTGGCACTGCGATACAGGGTCGAGCGCCCGACTGCCGGAGGAATACTCTGCAGTTGTTCGCTGAAGCGGTTGGCCAGTTGCCAGGCACGTTCGTGCTCGGCGTGCTGGCGTCGCCAGTGGGCGCAATTCTGGTGATCCTGCTCGGTTACGTCCGCAGCCTGCAGCCGCAGGATCCAGGCCGCCGCCTGGCGGGCAATCTCACGGTCAATCGGGACAGTCTTTGCACTCACAGCCATTCACTCGAAGCCAGGACGATACATTCCTCGAAACCTTGTAACAGATAACGCTGCACGGTACGCACGCTGATATTCAAGGTCAGGGCAATTTCTTCCTGGCTATAGCCCTCGATCTGCGACATCAAGAACGCCTGACGGGCCTTGGCCGAGAGCTTGGAAAGCACCTGATCGACCTCGTTGAGGGCTTCGAGGATGGCGGCCTGAGACTCAGCACTGGGCGCCTGTTCGTCCGGCAAGCTGGCCAGCGCATCGCGCCAGGCGTCTTCCAGAGAACGACGGCGATACAGGTTGGCCAGCAGACGCTTGGCAATGGTCGCCAGATAGGCGCGCGGCTCACGCAGATCTTCAGCCTGATGCGGGACACTCAGTACGCGCAGAAAAGTATCCTGGCTCAGGTCTGCGGCATCACTGCGGTCATGCACACGACGGCTCAACCAACCGGTCAGCCACGCATGATGAGCAGTGTAGAGGCGTTGGACAGGCGCATAGTCTGCGGGTGTAGACATGGAATGAGTAAGCTTTACTGATGAGAATGTATCTCAGTTTATACACTCCGGCCCGGTGCCAGCAATCGTCGTACAACCTCTCAGGCTGATTGCTGCAAAATCTGCAGGCGAAAAAAATCCGCGCTCATTGCTGAGCGCGGATTTTCGCAGGCAACCGGGCTACCCGCGGGCAGCCCGACTCACGCCTGAATCAGACGCCGGAAGCTTTGGCAGCCGCCACGTCTTTGATCGACAGTTTGATACGGCCGCGGTTGTCCACGTCCAGTACCAGCACTTCGACTTCCTGACCTTCCTTGAGGATGTCGGTCACTTTCTCTACGCGCGCATCGCTGAGCATCGAGATGTGAACCAGACCGTCCTTGCCAGGCAGGATGTTGACGAACGCACCGAAGTCAACGATACGCTCGACCTTGCCGACGTAGATCTTGCCGATCTCGGCCTCTGCGGTGATACCCAGTACGCGCTGACGGGCTGCTTCAGCGGCTTCTTTGGTTTCACCGAAGATCTTGATCGAGCCGTCGTCTTCGATGTCGATCGAAGCCTTGGTTTCTTCGCAGATGGCACGGATGGTCGCACCACCTTTGCCGATCACGTCGCGGATCTTGTCGGTATCGATCTTCATCGCCAGCATGGTCGGCGCGTTGGCCGACAGCTCGCTGCGCGACTGACCGATGATCTGGTTCATCTGACCGAGGATGTTCAGGCGTGCTTCCAGGGCCTGACCCAGGGCAATCTCCATGATCTCTTCGGTGATGCCCTTGATCTTGATGTCCATCTGCAGAGCAGTAACACCGTTGGCAGTACCGGCAACCTTGAAGTCCATGTCACCCAGGTGGTCTTCGTCACCGAGGATGTCGGTCAGGACTGCGAACTTCTCGCCTTCCTTGACCAGACCCATGGCGATACCGGCCACCGGCGCCTTGACCGGCACACCGGCGTCCATCAGCGCCAGCGAAGCACCGCAGACCGAAGCCATGGAGCTGGAACCGTTGGATTCGGTGATTTCCGATACCACGCGGATGGTGTACGGGAACTGGTCAGCGCTAGGCAGCATGGCCTGTACGCTGCGGCGTGCCAGACGGCCGTGACCGATCTCGCGACGGCCGGCACCGCCCATGCGACCACACTCGCCCACCGAGAACGGCGGGAAGTTGTAGTGCAGCATGAAGCTGTCTTTTTTCTCGCCTTCCAGGGTGTCGAGCAGTTGTGCATCACGGGCGGTACCCAGGGTTGCAACCACCAGCGCCTGGGTTTCGCCACGGGTGAACAGCGCCGAACCGTGAGTCTTTGGCAGAACGCCGACTTCGATGTTCAGCGGGCGAACGGTGCGGGTGTCACGGCCATCGATACGCGGCTTGCCGTTGACGATGTTCTCGCGCACGGTGCGGTATTCGATTTCACCGAAAGCAGCTTTGACTTCGCCAGCCGACGGGCCATTCTCTTCAACGGCCAGACGGGCAACAACCTGGTCACGCAACTCGCCCAGGCGAGCATAGCGGTCGGCCTTGACGGTGATGGTGTAAGCCTGGGAAATGGCTTCGCCGAACTCACTGCGAATGGCATTGAGCAGGACAGTGTTCTCGGCTTCTGGCTGCCAGTTCCAGGTTGGTTTGGCGGCTTCGGCAGCGAATTCCTTGACGGCGTTGATCACGGCCTGGAATTCGTCGTGGGCGAACAGTACGGCACCCAGCATCTGGTCTTCGGTCAGCTCTTTGGCTTCCGATTCAACCATCAGTACAGCCTCTGCAGTACCCGCCACGACCATGTCGAGGCTCGAAGCAGTCTGCTGCTCGTAAGTCGGGTTGAGCAGGTAGCCGGTTTCCGGGTGGTAGGCCACACGGGCAGCGCCCACCGGGCCGTCAAACGGGATGCCGGAGATGGCCAGGGCCGCGGAAGTACCGATCATCGCAGCGATGTCCGGATCAGTCTTCTTGCTGGTGGAAACCACGGTGCAGACGACCTGCACTTCGTTCAGGAAGCCTTCCGGGAACAGAGGACGGATCGGACGGTCGATCAGACGCGAGGTCAGGGTTTCTTTTTCGGAAGGACGGCCTTCACGCTTGAAGAAGCCACCCGGGATCTTGCCGGCCGCGTAGGTTTTTTCCTGATAGTGCACCGACAGCGGGAAAAAGCCCTTGCTTGGGTCGGCGTGCTTGGCACCGACTACGGTCACCAGAACGCTGACGTCGTCGTCAACGCTGACCAGTACTGCGCCTGAGGCCTGACGGGCAATGCGGCCTGTCTCCAGGGTTACGGTCGATTGACCGAACTGAAACTTCTTGATTACCGGGTTCACGGTTTCCTACCTTTCATTTGTGGCTCTGGGGAAAATGTCTTCTTGCGAATTCTTGGGCAGCACGGGGAATCGGCCCCGATGGCAGTCCAGATAAAACTTGAGGCTGGAAGCCTGCCAGACACATCGGTTTGACCGATATGCCCAGACAGGCTACCAACCTCATATTTCTTTCCGGCCAGACGCCTGGCCCGTCAGTGACTGACGCAACCAGGCTTGGCGGAAAGAGAGTCACCACGCCGTGATTAGCGACGCAGACCCAGACGGCCGATCAGAGCACTGTAACGGCTCACGTCTTTGCCTTTCAGGTAGTCCAGCAGCTTGCGGCGCTGGTTTACCATGCGGATCAGACCACGACGGGAGTGGTGGTCTTTACCGTTGGCCTTGAAGTGGCCTTGCAGCTTGTTGATGTTGGCGGTCAGCAGTGCAACTTGCACTTCTGGCGAACCAGTATCACCGGCAGCTTGCTGGTAGTCGGTTACGATCTGAGCTTTTTCTTCAACGCTGAGTGCCATTTGGGCAATCCTTCAAGTCAAGGAGCCGTCCTTGCGGGACGATTCCAACAGGCCAAGGCCAAAGCCTCGTATTTAAAAAAGAGATGTGACCGTGCCTGTTGACAGCCACCCTCGCCCGCATGCCTGACACCAGCCATGCGGATTTCGGTCACTCTGACCGAATCAGTCGACGCGGCGCAATACGCCCGTCTTCGCTCACTTCACCGATACCGATGAAGCGGCCCTGGTGATCCTGTACCCGGACCATGCCGAACTTCGGTGCGTCCGGCGCCCTGACTGGCTGACCATGCAGCCAGTAGAAAGCGCTGTGCTCCGAGAACTTCAGCAATGGCCAGTCGAGCAACCCGCTGTCTGAGGGCATCAGGAAGCGATCAATGGCTTCGTTGCCGCCTTCGGCATGGGCTTGCTCAAGCTCTTCCAGCGTGACCGTCTGGGCCAGACTGAAAGGGCCGGCCTGGGTGCGGCGCAACTCGGCGACGTAGGCACCGCAGCCAAGACGCTCACCAATATCTTCCACCAGGGTACGGATATAGGTGCCTTTGCTGCAATCCACGGCCAGTCGTGCAGTCTCGCCTTCGCACGCCAGCAACTCCAGGCGCGCAATAGTAACAGAACGCGCCTCGCGCTCCACTACTTCCCCTGCACGCGCCAGTTTATACAACGGCTGCCCATCACGCTTGAGAGCCGAGTACATCGGCGGTATCTGGCTGATCTGACCGGTAAAATCCGGCAGGATCGCTTCGATATCCTGGCGACCAACGGTCACCGGACGGGTTTGCAAAACCTCGCCTTCGGAGTCTGCGGTGGTCGTAGTCTTGCCCAACTGCGCCAGAGTCTCGTAAGACTTGTCGGAATCGAGCAGGTACTGCGAAAACTTGGTGGCTTCACCAAAGCACAGCGGCAAGACGCCAGTGGCCAAGGGGTCGAGGCTACCGGTATGGCCGGCTTTCTCGGCATTGAGCAACCAGCGCACCTTCTGCAGGGCCGCATTGGACGTGAAGCCCAGCGGCTTGTCGAGCAGGATGATACCGCTGACGTTACGGCGGATACGTTTGACCTGAGCCACCCGTCACTCCTTGGAATCGTCTGAGGCGGAGCCAGGCTGGTGCTGGCTGTCCTCAGCCACGGCGCGCTCGATCAGGGCCGAGAGGTGCGCACCACGCGACACGCTCTCGTCATAACGGAAATGCAACTGCGGTACGGTACGCAGCTTCATTTCACGACCGATCTGCATGCGCAGAAAGCCGGCCGCCGTGTTGAGCACCTTGATGCTCTGGGCAACTTCATCATTGCCGTCCCGCCCCATGACCGTGACATACACCTGAGCATGGCTCAGGTCACGGCTGACATCTACAGCAGTGATGGTGACCAGCCCCAGGCGCGGGTCTTTGACTTCACGACGGATCAGTTGCGCCAGCTCGCGCTGCATCTGATCGCCAATACGTTGGGTGCGGCTATATTCTTTGGCCATTTTTGATACCTGTTACTGACCCTGGGCGAAACCCTGAAGGTCTGAAAGCGGCAAACGCCCGGCCTGACGTAGGTCAGACCGGGCGTTGCGTTCAGCGCAAGGCACGGTAACAACGCCGTGCCCGAAACCCGCGATTTAGAGGCTGCGGGCCACCTGGACTTTCTCGAAGACTTCGATCTTGTCGCCGACCTTGACGTCGTTGTAGCTCTTGACGCCGATACCACATTCCATGCCGTTACGCACTTCAGAGGCGTCATCCTTGAAGCGACGCAGCGACTCCAGCTCGCCTTCGAAGATAACGATGTCTTCGCGCAGAACGCGGATCGGACGGTTACGGTGGACAGTACCCTCGATAACCATACAGCCGGCGATCGCACCAAACTTCGGCGAACGGAACACGTCACGGACTTCGGCAACACCGAGGATGTTCTCGCGAACATCGCTGCCAAGCATGCCGGTCAGGGCCTTCTTGACGTCTTCGATGATGTCATAGATCACGTTGTAGTAACGCATGTCCAGACCTTCCTGCTCGACGATCTTGCGCGCACCGGCATCGGCACGCACGTTGAAGCCGAACAGGACAGCGTTGGAGGCCAGTGCCAGGTTGGCGTCGCTCTCGGTGATACCACCGACACCGCCACCGATGACCCGGACCTGCACTTCATCGTTACCCAGACCGCCCAGAGCACCTTGCAGCGCCTCGAGCGAACCACGGACGTCGGATTTGAGGACGATGTTGAGCGTCTTCTTCTCTTCCTGGCCCATGTTTTCGAAGATGTTTTCCAGCTTGCCGGCATGAGCGCGAGCCAGTTTGACTTCGCGGAACTTGCCTTGACGGAACAGCGCAACTTCACGGGCCTTCTTCTCGTCAGCCAGTACAGTCATCTCGTCACCGGCCTCCGGGGTGCCATCCAGACCGAGAATCTCGACCGGGATCGACGGACCGGCTTCCTTCACAGGCTTGCCGTTCTCGTCGAGCATGGCGCGGATACGGCCATAGTTGGAGCCCACCAGAGCCATGTCGCCCTGACGCAGGGTACCGTCCTGAACCAGAACGGTGGCCACCGGGCCACGGCCCTTGTCCAGACGCGACTCGACCACCACACCACGACCCGGGGCCGATGGCGTAGCCTTGAGTTCCAGAACCTCGGCCTGCAGCAGTACGGCTTCGAGCAGTTCGTCAACACCGGTACCCATTTTCGCGGAAACCGGAACGAACGGCGTATCACCGCCCCACTCTTCAGACGTCACGCCGTGAACCGACAGCTCACTGCGGATACGGTCCAGATCAGCGCCTGGCTTGTCGATCTTGTTCACTGCAACCACCAGCGGAACGCCAGCCGCTACTGCGTGCTGAACCGCTTCGATGGTTTGCGGCATCACGCCGTCGTCGGCTGCAACCACCAGGATCACGATGTCAGTCGCCTTGGCACCGCGAGCACGCATGGCAGTAAACGCCGCGTGACCAGGGGTGTCGAGGAAGGTAACCATGCCACGCTCGGTTTCAACGTGGTACGCACCGATGTGCTGGGTAATGCCGCCGGCTTCGCCAGCCGCTACCTTGGCACGACGGATGTAGTCGAGCAGCGAGGTCTTACCATGGTCAACGTGACCCATGACGGTAACGACCGGAGCACGCGAGAAGGTCTCACCTTCGAACTTCAGGGACTCAGCCAGGGACTCTTCCAGCGCGTTGTCGCTGACCAGAGTGACCTTGTGACCCAGTTCTTCAGCGATCAGGTGCGCGGTTTCCTGGTCCAGTACCTGGTTGATGGTCACCGGGGTGCCCATCTTGAACATGAACTTGATGACCTCGGCCGCCTTGACCGACATCTTCACCGCCAGTTCGCCGACAGTAATGGTTTCACCAATGGCCACGTCACGGATGACTGGACCGGTCGGTGCCTGGAAGCCGTGAGCATTACGCTTCTTGAGCTTGGACTTGCCACCACGACCGCGACGGAAGCCATCGCTTTCTTCATCGGAGGTACGCGGTGCAACGCGCGCATTTGGCGCCTTGTCCTTGGCAGCAGGGCGGTGGGCGGCGCCTTTGCGCTCACCGTCGCCATTGCCACGGGCCGGACGGTCCTCGCTGCGATGGGTCTTCTCGGGACGACGCTCTTCGCGCTTGCGCACTTCAATGGTCGTGGTCGCCGGGGTGTTGTTGGCGGGTGCTGCAACCGGTGCTTCACGCACAGGCTCAGGCGCAGCAGCACGCTCGACCGCTGCCTCGACCGGCTTAGGCTTGTCGGCCACCGGCTGCGCCTTGGCTTCAACGTTCGCAGGGCGACGTGCATCTTCTTCGCTGCGACGCTTGGCTTCTTCTGCTTCAGCTTTCTGACGAACAGCCGCTTCGGCTGCACGGCGCTCATCGAGCTCGCGCTTGCGCTCGGCTTCAATTTCTTCAGCGCTGCGTTGTACGAAAACTTTCTTCTTGCGAACTTCTACGCTGATGCTCTTGCTACCGGCCACACGCAGAGTGCTGGTGGTCTTACGCTGCAAGGTAATCTTGCGCGGTTCTTCCGCCTTGCTCTTGTGACCGCTTTTCAGATGCGCCAACAGCGCCTGTTTTTCGTTATCGGTCACTACTTGCTCGGCGGCGGTGTGCGGCAGACCTGCCTCACGCATCTGCTGCAGCAGGCGCTCTACCGGTGTGTCAACCGTCTTGGCCAGTTCTTTCACCGTGACTTGCGTCATGCACTTCTCTCCTCAGGCCGCGCCTTGTTACTCGAACCAATGGGCACGGGCGGCCATGATCAACTTGCCGGCACGATCGTCGTCGATGCCGTCGATGTCGAGCAGGTCGTCAATCGACTGCTCGGCCAGGTCTTCGCGGGTCAGGACGCCGCGCACCGCCAGTTCCATCGCCAGGTCCTTGTCCATACCCTCAAGAGAGAGCAGGTCTTCGGCTGGTTGGGCGTCTGCCAGTTTTTCCTCAGTAGCGATGGCTTTGGTCAACAGGCGATCCTTGGCGCGAGCACGAAGCTCATTGACGATGTCCTCGTCAAAGCCGTCGATGTTGAGCATTTCTTCCAGCGGTACGTAGGCGATTTCTTCGAGGCTGGTAAAGCCTTCGTCGACCAGAACCTGAGCCAGCTCTTCGTCGACTTCAAGGTCGTCGATGAAATTGCGCAGGATATCTCCGGTCTCCGCCTGTTGCTTGGCCTGAATGTCCGACTCGGTCATTACATTCAGAGTCCAGCCGGTCAATTGACTGGCCAGACGTACGTTCTGTCCACCACGACCGATGGCCTGAGCCAGGTTGTCCGCGCCAACCGCGATGTCCATTGCATGAGCGTCTTCATCAACGATGATTGCCGCCACTTCAGCAGGGGACATTGCATTGATCACGAATTGTGCCGGGTTGTCGTCCCACAGCACGATATCCACACGTTCACCGCCCAATTCGCCCGAAACAGCCTGGACACGCGAACCGCGCATGCCAATACAGGCACCTTGCGGATCAATACGCTTGTCCTTGGAGCGAACAGCAATCTTGGCTCGCGACCCCGGATCACGGGAAGCAGCCATCACTTCGATCAACCCTTCGGCGATCTCCGGGACTTCAATACGGAACAGCTCGATCAGCATTTCTGGCGCAGTACGCGACAGAATCAGCTGCGGGCCACGGTTCTCAGTGCGGATTTCTTTTAGCAGCGCTCGCAGGCGGACACCAACCCGGAAAGTCTCACGGGAGATGATGTCTTCACGTGCTAGCAGTGCTTCGGCATTGTTGCCCAGGTCGACGATGACGCTGTCACGCGTGACCTTCTTGACGGTGCCGGAAATAATTTCACCCAGACGCTCACGGTAAGCGTCAACCACCTGGGCGCGCTCGGCTTCACGAACCTTCTGGACAATGACTTGCTTGGCGGTCTGCGCGGCGATACGACCGAACTCGATGGACTCGATCTTCTCCTCGATGACTTCGCCAGCCACAGCGCCCGGTTTGTGCGCCTGGGCCTGATCTACCGCGTACTGGTGTGCCGGATCATCAAGGTCTTCGTCCTCGACCACAGTCCAGCGACGGTATGTCTCGTAATTGCCGGTGTGACGGTTGATTTCAACACGCACATCGACTTCATCTTCATAGCGTTTTTTTGTCGCGGTAGCCAGTGCCAGCTCCAGCGCTTCAAAAATAACACCCGCCGGTACGCCCTTTTCATTGGACACCGACTCAACAACCAGCAGTACTTCTTTGCTCATCGTACGCCTCGCCTTTCGCAAGCCATTGGATCCGCGGGATCCGCAGTATCTGGCACGTCTTCAGTCAAACGTGGGAATGATGTTGGCCTTGTCGATCATGTCGATCGGCAACAGGTACTCATGGTCATCAACCTGCACCACGACATCCTGCTCCTCCACCCCGCGGAGAAGGCCCTGAAAGTTGCGACGTCCTTCATATGGCGAACGCAGCTTAATTTTCACTTGGTTCCCAGTGTGCAAAGCAAACTGTTCAAGTGTGAACAGTGGGCGATCCATGCCGGGAGACGACACTTCCAGCGTGTACTCAGAGCTGATTGGATCTTCTACATCCAATATGCCACTGACCTGACGACTGACGATTTCGCAGTCTTCCACCAGGACGCCGCCTTCCTTATCGATAAAAATGCGCAGCATTGAATGCCGGCCCTGGGAAACGAACTCGATCCCCCAGCATGTGTAGCCAAGTGCTTCGACCACTGGGGCCAGCATGGCCTGCAACTGTTCCAGCTTGCTCGACATCTGAACCCCCTCGTGCATGCTTTGAAAATAAAAAAATGGGCACAAGCCCATCAGTGAAAACGCCGCTGAACACCGACGTCATGTTCGGAAACCTCTAAAAATCGCATCTTTAGAGAGATCCGTTCTGTCCAGCTAACAAAAAGCCCCTTGATAGGGGCTCCGCTAAAACTGGTTGCGGGGGCTGGATTTGAACCAACGACCTTCGGGTTATGAGCCCGACGAGCTACCAGACTGCTCCACCCCGCGACAAAGCTGGGGGCGGATTATACGATCGATTACTTGACAGGTCAATCGAACATCCACCTACAAGAAAGCCCGCTAATGCGGGCCATCTTGTTTTATATGGTACCGAGAAGGGGACTCGAACCCCTACACCCTATGGGCACAACCACCTCAAGGTTGCGTGTCTACCAATTCCACCACCTCGGCATTACAACACTTTGACGATATCAACTACATCGTCGAATTCTTGCTTACTTTTCCGGAGCCTGAGGAACATCGGCCGGTACAGTAGCTGCGGGCTTCTGGCCGTCAAGCATAGGAACATCGTCGGATGCCGGCTTTTGCTTGATTTCCATTACCGCTGGATCTGGCAAACCTACCTGATTCAGCTCTTGAGCTTTTTCTTTAGCAAAGTAACCTAAACCCAAGCTACTCAAGAAAAAACATGCTGCAAGTATAGCAGTAAACTTACTAAGAAAGGTAGCACTTCCTTGGCTTCCGAAGACAGTATTTGATGCACCCGCACCAAATGAAGCACCTGCTTCAGCACCCTTACCCTGCTGCATCAGAACCAGGGCTACAACACCCAGGGCACCCAGCAGATGAAAAACGATTACGACTGTTTCCAGCATATTGTCAGTTTCCCGCGGCGCGACAGATCGCACCGAACTCATCTGCATTCAGGGAAGCTCCACCAACAAGCCCCCCATCGATATCCGGCATACTGAAAAGCTCAGCCGCATTGGCCGCCTTTACACTGCCGCCGTAGAGAAGTCGCACACCTTGTGCAACCCCAGAATCATTTTCGGCCAGTTGCGCACGTATTGCTGCGTGCACCTCCTGCGCCTGCTCAGGTGTTGCCGTCAACCCGGTGCCAATGGCCCATACAGGCTCGTAGGCAACAACGGCATTGACCAGCGCCTGGATACCAAACGCCTTGATGACACTGTCAAGCTGCTGCCCGACCACCTCAAGAGTTTGACCCGCCTCGCGCTGTGCAAGAGTTTCCCCAACACACAACACCGGCACCAGACCACTTGCCTGAATGGCCGCAAACTTGCGATTGAGCACTTCGTCAGACTCGCCCAACAAAAGGCGTCGCTCGGAGTGACCAACCAGAACCAGCTTGCAACCCGCATCGACCAACTGAACCGATGCCGTCTCGCCTGTCAGGGCGCCCTGCTCAGCCTGAACGGCTGCATCCTGGGCTCCCACGACGATCGACGTACCTTGGAGCCCGTCGACCACTTGACCGATATGCAGACTCGAAGGAATCACTGCAACATCAACACTGCCAGGCAGGTCCTGCGCTGCGAGTCCCTCGACCAGCTCAGCGACGCTGGCGCGGGTACCGTGCATCTTCCAGTTACCAGCTACCATAGGGCGACGCATGCTTTACCTCGTCGGTCAAAGTGGGCGCAGATATTACCCAACCATTTCAAAGCTGGCAAGCCGTTTTCAGGAACAAACTTCATCGACCAGCCTGGCCAGTTCTTCGGCATAGGCCCGGACCCGCACTTCGTCCTCACCTTCGACCATGACACGCACCAGCGGCTCGGTCCCGGACTTGCGCAACAACACCCGACCACGCCCGGCCATTTCGTCGGTTACCCGGGCACAAGCCTGCTGCACGGACGGATGAGCGACCGGATCCAGGCCGCCGGCGAAGCGCACATTGATCAACACCTGAGGGCATTTACGCAGTTTCTGGCGCGCCTGAGCCAGGCTTTCACCTGCACGACGCAGGGCCATCAACACCTGCAGCGCGGCGATAACGGCATCCCCGGTCGTGGTGTGCTGCATGCATACCACATGTCCGGAGTTCTCACCGCCGAGCAGCCAATTGCGCTCCAGCAGTTCGGCAATCACGTAGCGGTCACCGACATTGGCCCGAACAAATGGAATGCCGAGCTCGGCCAGCCCCAGCTCAAGCCCCAGATTGCTCATCAATGTACCGACGACACCGCCATTGAGGCGATCACGCTGATGCATGTCGCGGGCAATGATGTACATCAACTCATCGCCATCGACTATCGCACCGGTCTGGTCGACCATCAGCACCCGGTCACCATCGCCGTCAAAGGCGATGCCCAGGTCGGCCTTCTCGGCCAGCACGGCGGCCTGCAAGGACTCAAGGTGCGTGGAACCGCAGTTTTCGTTGATATTCAGGCCGTTGGGCTGCGCAGCCAGAACACTGACCTGCGCACCCAGCTCGCGAAACACGCTGGGCGCGATCTTGTAGGTAGCCCCATGAGCACAATCGACCACCAGTTTCAGCCCGGCAAAGCTGGTGCCCGTCGGCACGCTGCTCTTGCAGAACTCGATATAACGGCCGGCCGCGTCGTTGATCCGCGACACCTTGCCCAGATTCTCCGAGTCCACGACGGTCATCGGCGCATCGAGCAATTCTTCGATCATCATTTCGATCTCGTCAGGCAGCTTGGTGCCCTGCCCCGAGAAAAACTTGATGCCGTTATCGTAATGCGGATTGTGCGATGCGCTGATCACGATACCGGCTTCTGCGTGAAAGGTGCGCGTCAGGTAGGCGATCGCCGGCGTAGGCATCGGACCGAGCAACATGACATCGGCCCCGGCAGCCGAAAGACCGGCCTCCAGGGCGGATTCGAACATGTAGCCAGAAATACGAGTGTCCTTACCCACCAGAATTCGGCAGGCGCCCATACGGCGAAACGCCATGCCCGCTGCCCAGCCCAGCTTAAGCATGAAATCAGGGGTAATCGGGTACTGGCCAACACGACCGCGAATGCCGTCGGTGCCGAAATATTTTTTGGTAGTCATGGGTGCTCCACAGTGTTCTTATTCAGCTGACTCGACAGCTGTAATCATGCGCACGACGTCGACCGTCTCGGCAACATCGTGCACACGCAGGATCCGCGCGCCCTTGCTCATCGCCAGAGCCGCCAGGGCCAGACCGCCATACAGGCGCTCATCCACCGCACGCCCCAGCACACCGCCAATCATGCTCTTGCGCGAGACACCCACCAAGAGTGGACGCCCCAGCGCATGCAGAACTTCCATGTGCTTGAACAGGCTGAGATTGTGATCCAGTGTCTTGGCGAAGCCAAACCCGGGGTCGAGAATAATGCGCTCAGCGCCAATACCGACGGCTGCGCACTGCTTCATACGCTCGACCAGAAAATCACTGACTTCCTGAACCAGGTCGCGATAGTGCGGATTATCCTGCATATCGCCAGGCTCGCCCAGCATGTGCATCAGACAAACCGGCAAACCGGTCTGCGCAGCCGCCTCCAGAGCACCAGGACGGCGCAGCGAGCGGACGTCGTTGATCAGCCCCGCCCCCAGACGTGCGGTTTCCAGAATCACCTCAGGGGTTGAGGTATCTACGGAAATCACCACATCCAGTTCTTGAGCGACCCGCTCGACCAACGGCGCAACCCGCTCCAGCTCTTCGAGCACAGAAACAGGTGGCGCACCGGGACGAGTGGACTCACCGCCAATGTCGATCAGAGTCGCGCCAGCCAGCACCATCGCTTCGGCGTGACGCAGCGCAGCATCAAGCTGACTGTAGCGGCCGCCATCGGAGAAAGAGTCGGGAGTCGCATTCAGAATGCCCATGACATGCGTCCGGGCCAAATCAAGAACCCGGTTGCCGCAAGGCAACCGGGTCGGATACAGCGTTGAAGTCATGTCAGACCTTAATGATCGGCAGCAGGGCCGCCGATAGGCGCTTCAGGACGAGGCTCGGGAATTGGCGTACCGTTGGTACCGGAACCACCTTCCCAATCACGAGGCTCACGCGGCGTGCGACCGGCCATGATGTCGTCGATCTGATCGCTGTCGATGGTCTCGTACTTCATCAGCGCATCAGCCATGGCATCGAGCTTGTCACGGTTATCGGTCAGCAACTGCTTGGCCGTGCCATAACAAAGATCAATGATGCTGCGCACTTCAGAGTCGATCAGCTTGGCCGTATCACCGGAGAAACTGGTGTTCTGGCTCGAACCGCGACCCAGGTAACCTGAATCCTCGTCCTCGGTGTACATCAGCGGGCCAAGCTTCTCGGACAGGCCCCACTTGGTCACCATGTTCCGGGCAATCTGGCTGGCGCGCATGATGTCATTGGAAGCGCCGGTGGTGACCCCATCGAAGCCCAGGGTCATTTCCTCAGCGATACGGCCGCCATACAGCGAGCAGATCTGGCTGATCAGCGCACGCTTGGAGAGGCTGTAGCGATCCTCTTCAGGCAGGAACATGGTGACACCGAGGGCACGACCACGCGGGATGATCGAAACCTTGTAGACCGGGTCATGCTCTGGCACCAGGCGACCAACGATCGCGTGACCTGCTTCGTGATAAGCGGTGTTCTGTTTCTCTTTTTCGGACATGACCATGCTTTTGCGCTCGGCGCCCATCATGATCTTGTCTTTGGCCAGCTCGAACTCTTTCATTTCGACCAGGCGCTTGCCGCTGCGCGCGGCAAACAGTGACGCTTCGTTGACCAGGTTGGCCAGGTCGGCACCAGAGAAGCCAGGAGTACCGCGTGCGATCACCGCCGGATTGACATTCTCGCCCATCGGCACTTTGCGCATGTGGACCTTGAGAATCTGCTCGCGACCACGGATATCCGGCAAGCCGACGACCACCTGACGGTCGAAGCGGCCTGGACGCAGCAGCGCCGGGTCAAGAACGTCGGGACGGTTGGTCGCTGCAATGACGATAATGCCGTCATTCATTTCGAAGCCGTCCATCTCTACCAGCAACTGGTTGAGGGTCTGCTCGCGCTCATCGTGACCACCGCCCATGCCAGCACCGCGATGACGACCGACCGCATCGATTTCGTCGATGAAGATGATGCATGGCGCGTGCTTCTTGGCCTGCTCGAACATGTCACGGACCCGGCTGGCACCGACACCGACGAACATCTCGACGAAGTCTGAACCGGAAATCGTGAAGAACGGCACCTTGGCTTCACCGGCAATGGCCTTGGCGAGCAAGGTCTTACCGGTGCCCGGAGGACCGACCATCAGTACGCCGCGCGGGATCCGGCCACCCAGACGCTGGAATTTGCCCGGATCACGCAGGAACTCGACCAGTTCGCCGACTTCTTCCTTGGCTTCGTCGCAACCTGCAACGTCGGCCAGGGTGGTCTTGACCTGATCTTCAGAGAGCAGGCGCGCCTTGCTCTTGCCGAAACTCATCGGCCCGCCTTTACCGCCGGCGCCGCCCTGCATCTGCCGCATGAAGAACATGAAGACAGCAATGATCACCAGGATCGGGAAGCTGGCCACCAGCAACTGGGTCCAGATACTCTGCTGCTCAGGCTGCTTGCCTTCGACGACCACGTTGTTGTCGACCAGATCACCGATCAGGCCGTTATCCTGGATGGCAGGGCGGATGGTCTTGAAGGTATCGCCGTCACTGCGCTTGCCTGTGATGACATAGCCGTCCACAGAGACTTTCTCGACCTTGCCGCTCTTCACCTGCTGGATGAATTCGGAGTAGTTGAGGGTCTGCGGCTCGTTCGGGCTGGAGAAGTTGTTCATCACCGTCACCAGGACAGCCGCGATGATCAACCACAGGATCAAATTCTTTGCCATATCGTTCAATTAGCTACCCTCTGAAGCAAGCTCCACGCAGCAAGCGTGCCTCGCATGATAATCACCGCCCTAACTTACTACAGAACCCCCCAATGTGGCAGGCGCCGTCTGTAACCCTTTGTGAAACATTAGCTACAAGATGTTCATTCAGGCGACATCTGCACGCCATTTGAAAAAAACTATCGCACCACACCAAAAGCGCCCGGTACCGGATCAAAGACGCTCTTCGCTGGCCGAACCTTCCAGACCACGGAAGCCACGGGCCAGAAGGTATTGCTCGCGAGACCGGTCACGCGATGACAACGGCTTGCGCATCTGCACCTTGTCGAACAGCCGACGGATGTCCTTGTGGTAGGTATCGAAGCCCTCACCCTGGAAAATCTTGATGAGGAAATCGCCACCTGGACGCAACACACGCCCTGCCAGGTCCAGCGCCAGCTCACAGAGGAACATGGCACGAGGCATATCCACAGCGCTCAATCCACTCATATTGGGGGCCATATCGGAAATAACAAGGTCTACTTGCGTATTACCTACCGCCTCGAGGATCTGCGCCAGCACGGCGTCCTGGGTAAAGTCGCCGCAAATGAAAGTGACATCCGGAATGCTGTCCATTTCCAGAATGTCCGAAGCGATCAGCTTGCCCTGACCACCAATCAGCCGACTGGTGACCTGAGACCAGCCGCCCGGGGCCGCTCCCAGGTCGATCACGGTCATGCCGGGACGAATGATCCTGTCCTTCTCCTGGATCTCCAGGAGCTTGTAACTGGCGCGCGAACGATAGCCGTCTTTTTGCGCCATCTTCACGTATTTATCGTCGAAATGTTCTTTAAGCCAGCCTTGGCTTGATTTGGAACGGGCCACGGGGCACCTCAATTTTAAACGGGTCGCGATTATATGGGCGGTCTCGGACTTGCTCGGGTAAACTAGCCGCCGTTTTTCACCAGACCAGACGCAGGGGTCAGATTATGCCGCTCACTCAAGAGCAGAAGAAACAGTACAAATCCATTGGCCACCACCTCAAGCCGGTTCTGATCGTGGCTGACAATGGTTTGACCGAAGGTGTGCTCGCCGAGCTGGAACGCGCTCTGAACGACCACGAGCTGATCAAGATCAAGCTCAACATCCTGGATCGCGAAAGCCGACTGCAGAGCATCGCAGAGCTGTGCAAGAGCGGCTCGGCAGAGCTGGTTCAGGTCATCGGCAAGATGGCACTGATCTACCGCAAGAACCCCAAGCCGAACAAGAACCTGTCCAACGTTCATCGCGCCGGCTGATTCGCGCATCGTCAGGGCCGCAATCGCGCGCCCTGCTACCCTTCGACCAACGGTCGGCCTGCTTCACGCACTTGGCAAAACCTTCATTCAGCTACCTTACAGGGTCCGAGGACACTGCGCAGCAAGCTGCCTGAAAATCGGGACTGGATAGATGAAACAGGCCGCTCACCCCTGAGGATGAACAGCCTGCCTGTTACATCAGTACTGGCCCGAGGTGTCAGATGTGACGAACCTCGATGATTTCGTACTCGACATCACCACCGGGGGCCTTCACCACCACGGTGTCACCTTCCTCCTTGGCGATCAAGGCACGTGCAATTGGCGAAGTGACAGAAATCTTGCCCTGCTTGGCATCTGCCTCATCCTCACCTACCAGCTTGTAGATCACGCTTTCGTCGGTTTCGACATTAGCGATTTCCACGGTAGTGCCGAACACCACCTTGCCGGTATGCGGGATGGTCGTGACATCGATGATCACAGCGTTCTGCATGCGGCCTTCGATGTCACGGATGCGCGCCTCAACCATGCCCTGCTGCTCACGGGCGGCATGGTATTCGGCGTTTTCCTTCAGGTCACCCAGCTCGCGTGCTTCGCCGATGTCCTGACTGAGTTTTGGCCGGACCACCTTGGTCAGGTGGGCCAGTTCCTCTTCGAGCGCGCGAGCGCCCTCGACGGTCATTGGGTACTTGGTACTCATCCTTTCATTCCTGCATGGAGGTCCTGCAAGCGACGCACGGTCTTTTCCGGACCGAACTTGAGCGCTTCACAGACCGCTTCGCCGGCCGCAATGGTGGTTGTGCAGTAGATCTTGTGCTGCAGCGCATTGCGACGAATGGAGTAGGAGTCAGCGATCGACTGACGGCCTTCAGTGGTGTTGATGATCAAAGTCACTTCGTCGTTCTTGATCATGTCGACAACGTGCGGGCGACCTTCGGTCACCTTGTTGACCCGGCGCACTTTCAGGCCCGCAGCTTCGATCAGCTTGGCAGTACCAGCGGTAGCGACCACCTCGAAACCAAGGCTGATCAGGTCACGGGCGACACCCGCCACGAGCGGCTTGTCGTCGTCACGCACGCTGATGAACGCAGTACCGCCCGTTGGCAGCACTTCGCTGGCACCCATCTGGGCTTTGGCAAATGCCTCGCCGAAGGTGTCGCCCACGCCCATCACTTCACCGGTGGATTTCATCTCCGGGCCAAGGATCGGGTCAACACCCGGGAACTTGGCGAACGGGAACACCGCTTCCTTGACGCTGTAGAAGTCAGGAATGATTTCCTTGGTGAAGCCCAGCTCTTTCAGGGTTTTGCCGGCCATGACGCGGGCTGCGATCATTGCCAGGGATACACCGATGCACTTGGAAACGAACGGCACGGTACGCGAAGCACGCGGGTTCACTTCAATGACGTAGATGTCTTCGCCCTGCAACGCCAACTGCACGTTCATCAGACCGACGACACCCAGCTCAAGGGCCATCTTCTTGACCTGGTCGCGCATCTCGTCCTGGATATGGGCCGGCAACGAGTACGGTGGCAGCGAACAGGCCGAGTCACCGGAGTGAACACCGGCTTGCTCGATGTGCTGCATGATCGCACCGATCACCACATCGGTGCCGTCGCTGACGGCATCGACGTCCATCTCGATTGCGCAGTTGAGGAAGTGATCGAGCAGCACCGGGCTGTCGTTGGAGACCTGAACGGCCTCGCGCAGGTAGCGCTTGAGCTCTTCTTCCTGGTAAACGATTTCCATCGCACGCCCACCCAATACATAGGATGGACGCACCACCAGCGGGTAACCGATCTTGGCCGCTGCACGAATCGCTTCGTCTTCGCTGCGCACGGTGGCGTTTGGTGGCTGGCGCAGGTTCAGGCGCTCAACCATCTGCTGGAAGCGCTCACGGTCTTCAGCACGGTCGATGGCATCAGGGCTGGTGCCGATGATCGGCACGCCGGCAGCTTCAAGGGCACGCGCCAGTTTCAGCGGCGTCTGGCCACCGTACTGGACAATCACACCTTTTGGCTTCTCGACACGGACGATTTCCAGCACGTCTTCCAGGGTCACTGGCTCGAAGTACAGGCGATCAGAGGTGTCGTAGTCGGTGGAGACGGTTTCCGGGTTGCAGTTGACCATGATCGTTTCATAGCCATCGTCACGCAGCGCGAGGGCCGCGTGCACACAGCAGTAGTCGAACTCGATACCCTGGCCGATACGGTTCGGACCACCACCAAGAATCATGATCTTGTCGCGCGTCGAAGGATTGGCTTCGCACTCTTCTTCGTACGTGGAGTACATGTACGCAGTGTCGGTGGCGAACTCGGCCGCACAGGTGTCAACGCGCTTGTAGACCGGGAACACTTCCAGTTTCTGGCGGTGAGTGCGCAGGTTCTTCTCGGTCACGCCCAGCAGCTTGGCCAGACGGGCATCGGAGAAGCCTTTGCGCTTGAGGCGCAACATCAGGTCACGGTCGATGGCCGACAGACCCTGGGTCTTGATCTTCTCTTCATCCTTGATCAGATCTTCGATCTGCACCAGGAACCAAGGGTCGATCATGTTCATGCCAAAGATGTCTTCGACGCTGAAACCGGCGCGGAACGCATCGGCGACGTACCAGATACGCTCGGCACCTGGCACGGTCAGTTCACGCTTGAGCGTGCTCATGCTTTCCGGGTGGCTCAGGTCCAGTTTCGGATCCAGACCGCTGACACCAACTTCCAGACCGCGCAGGGCTTTCTGCAGGGATTCCTGGAAGGTACGACCAATGGCCATGACCTCACCCACCGACTTCATCTGAGTGGTCAGACGAGCGTCGGCATTGGAGAACTTCTCGAACGCAAAGCGCGGCAGCTTGGTCACGACGTAGTCGATCGACGGCTCGAAAGACGCCGGGGTCTTGCCGCCAGTGATGTCGTTCTGCAGCTCGTCGAGGGTGTAACCCACAGCCAGCTTGGCCGCGATCTTGGCGATCGGGAAACCGGTGGCCTTGGAAGCCAGCGCCGAGGAACGCGAAACGCGCGGGTTCATCTCGATCACGACCATACGGCCGGTGTTCGGGCAAATACCGAACTGAACGTTGGAGCCACCGGTCTCAACGCCGATCTCGCGCAGCACCGCCAGCGAGGCGTTACGCAGGATCTGGTATTCCTTGTCGGTCAGGGTCTGTGCAGGTGCCACAGTGATCGAGTCACCGGTGTGCACACCCATCGGGTCAAAGTTTTCGATGGAGCAGACGATGATGCAGTTGTCCTTTTTGTCACGGACAACTTCCATCTCGTACTCTTTCCAGCCGATCAGCGATTCGTCGATCAGCAGTTCCTTGGTTGGCGACAGGTCCAGACCACGGGCGCAGATTTCTTCGAACTCTTCACGGTTGTAAGCAATACCGCCACCGGTGCCACCCATGGTGAAGGACGGACGGATGATGCAAGGGAAACCCAGCGTCTCCAGTACCGCGTTGGCTTCTTCCATGGAATGGGCGATACCGGAACGCGGACAGGCCAGGCCAATGGCCTTCATGGCCTTGTCGAAACGCGAACGATCTTCGGCCTTGTCGATGGTGTCAGCATTGGCACCGATCATTTCCACGCCGAACTTTTCCAGAACGCCTTCGCGCTCCAGGTCCAAAGCGCAGTTCAGTGCAGTCTGGCCGCCCATGGTCGGCAATACGGCATCTGGACGCTCTTTCTCGATGATCTTGGCAACACTCTGCCACTTGATCGGCTCGATGTAGGTCGCGTCCGCCATGGCCGGGTCGGTCATGATGGTGGCCGGGTTGGAGTTCACCAGGATAACCCGGTAACCCTCTTCGCGCAGGGCTTTACAGGCCTGGGCGCCGGAGTAGTCGAATTCACAGGCCTGGCCGATCACGATGGGGCCGGCGCCGAGAATCAGGATACTTTTAATGTCTGTACGTTTTGGCATGGGTTGTCACTCAAATCCGCAGGTCAGTCGGCAAGCCGTCTTGATCAATTCATTGCGGTACCGGGTGGCAGCGCCTGGCGCAACTCCTGCTACAGAGATTGCCGGGGCCACCCTGACACCTGATTACTTCATTCTCAAGGCAACCGGTCAGCGACGCTTGGCCATCGCATCGATAAAGCGGTCGAACAGTGGCGCCACGTCAGTCGGGCCAGGGCTGGCTTCAGGGTGACCCTGGAAGCTGAACGCGCTCTTGTCGGTGCGCTCGATACCCTGCAGGGTACCGTCGAACAGCGATTTGTGGATGGCGCGAACGTTGCCCGGCAGGGTCGCTTCGTCTACCGCAAAACCGTGGTTCTGGCTGGTGATCATGACCACACCAGTGTCCAGATCCTGGACCGGGTGGTTGGCGCCGTGGTGGCCATGCCCCATTTTGACGGTCTTGGCGCCCGAAGCCAGGGCCAGCAACTGGTGACCCAGGCAGATACCGAACACCGGAATTTCGGTTTCCAGCACTTGCTTGATGGCAGCGATGGCGTAGTCACAAGGCTCTGGATCGCCAGGGCCGTTGGACAGGAACACGCCGTCAGGATTAAGCGCCAGCACTTCACTGGCCGGGGTCTGGGCAGGCACCACGGTGACGCGGCAGCCGCGAGCCACCAGCATGCGCAGGATATTGACCTTGACGCCATAGTCGAACGCCACGACATGGTAAGGCAGATCGGCCGCCGGAATTTCCGGATGGCTGTCGGTTTTCAGTTCCCAGACACTGGAGCGCCACTCGTAACGCTCTTTGGTGCTGACAACCTTGGCCAGGTCCATGCCTTTGAGGCCAGGGAAACCACGCGCAGCAGCAATCGCCGCTTCTTCGCTGATGTTGTCGCCGGCCAGGATGCAGCCGTTCTGAGCGCCCTTCTCACGCAGGATGCGGGTCAGGCGGCGAGTGTCGATCCCGGCAATGGCCACCACGTTGTTGGCCTTGAGATAGTCTTGCAGCGACAGCTTGTTACGCCAGTTGCTGGCCACCAGCGGCAGGTCACGAATGACCAGGCCAGCCGACCATACACGATCAGACTCGGCGTCTTCAGGCGTGGTGCCCGTGTTGCCGACATGCGGGTAGGTCAGGGTAACGATTTGTTGGGCATAGGAAGGATCGGTAAGGATTTCCTGATAGCCGGTCATTGCGGTGTTGAACACCACCTCTCCAACGGTCTGGCCGTCGGCTCCAATGGCTTCGCCGCGAAAAATGCTGCCATCAGCAAGGGCGAGTATGGCTGGCTTAGTCAAGAAGACCTCCCGTAGTTAAAGCCTGAAAGGGCGTTCGCAGGTTGCAAAAAAGCGGAGTGACGTTTCGATACGTCACCCCGCTTTCTTGGATAGATTCATCTGCGCGCTTTTAGTGGACACACTAAAGCTGTAGCTTACAGAAAAGGGCTGTTTTGGTCTACCACCAATCGGCCCAAGACTGGTTAAACAAGGCCGTCACTGAGCAAAGAATCAAGAACGGCCTGGTTTTTTCACTAAAAATGACAACGGCTCAACGCAGTTCGAGCACGTCCTGCATGTCATACAGACCGGGTATCTTGCCGTCCAGCCACAGCGCAGCACGCACCGCACCACGGGCAAAGGTCATCCGGCTGGAAGCCTTGTGGGTAATCTCCACACGCTCGCCATCAGCGGCAAACAGCACGGTATGATCACCGACAATGTCACCGGCACGGGTGGTCGCAAAACCAATGGTCTGCCGATCACGGGCGCCTGTCTGGCCTTCACGACCATACACCGCCACCTTCTCGAGATCGCGGCCCAGCGCAGCGGCAACCACCTCACCCATGCGCAGCGCGGTCCCCGACGGTGCGTCGACCTTGTGCCGATGGTGCGCCTCGCTGATCTCGATATCGACCTCATCCCCCAGCACCCGCGCGGCGGTATCCAGCAACTTCAGGCACAGGTTGACACCGACACTGTAGTTAGCCGCAAAGACAATCGGAATGTCCTTGGCCGCCTCTTCGATACGCTGCTTTTCTTCGGCGCTGAAACCCGTGGTGCCGATGACCATGGCCTTGCCAGCCTTGCGGCAAAACGCCAGGTTCTTCAGGGTCACCGATGGGTGAGTGAAGTCGATCAGCACATCAAACTCTTCCGCCACACGAGCCAGGTCGCCCGACAGCGGCACGCCAATGCGCCCCTGCCCAGCCAGCTCGCCGGCATCAGCACCAACCAGCGTGCTGTCAGGACGATCAACTGCTGCGGTAAGCCCGGCACCCTGCGCCTGACCAACCGCCTCGATAAGAATCTTGCCCATGCGCCCAGCGGCACCGGTAATAGCTATACGTCGCATATTCTGCTCCTGCCAGCCCTCGGGAAAGCGACGCTCTCACGAGGGCTTCTGGTTGGTGGCCTTACAAGTCGCCAAAGAACCGCTTCACACCTTCAAACCAGCCACTGGCCTTGGGCGAATGTGATTCGTCGCTTTGCAGCGACTCGCGGAACTCTTCCAGCAATTCACGCTGGCGCTTGCTGAGGTTGACCGGCGTCTCAACGGCGACCCGACACATCAGGTCACCCGGCCCACCACCACGCACTGGAGCCACACCTTTGCCACGCAGACGGAACTGCTTGCCGGTCTGGGTGCCCTCAGGGATCTTCAGCTTGACCCGCCCCTCAAGAGTCGGCACTTCAAGCTCGCCGCCCAGGGCCGCATCAGTGAAGCTGATTGGCACTTCGCAGAACAGATGCTTGCCATCGCGCTGGAAAATCGGGTGCTCGCGAACATTGATGACAACGTACAGATCGCCATTCGGACCACCTTGCGGCCCCGCCTCACCTTCGCCAGACAGGCGAATGCGATCACCGGTATCGACCCCCGAAGGCACTTTGACCGACAAGGTCTTGTACTCTTCGACCCGGCCTTCGCCATTACAGGAATCGCACGGATCAGAAATGATCTTGCCCTGGCCATGGCAGCGCGGGCAGGTCTGCTGCACCGAGAAGAAGCCCTGCTGCATGCGCACCTGACCAATGCCGCCACAGGTCGGACACGTGACAGGCGAGGAGCCTTTCTTGGCACCGCTGCCGTCGCACGGTTTGCAATTGACCAGCGTCGGCACGCGGATATTCACGGTTGTACCGCGAACCGCTTCTTCCAGATTCAGCTCAAGGGTGTAGCGCAGGTCGCTGCCGCGCTGTGGACCGCCACGCGCGCCACCACGACCGCCACCACCGAAGAAGTCGCTGAACACATCACCGAAAATATCCGAGAAGTTCGCGCCACCGGCACCAAAGCCGCCACCGCCGCCACCCATGCTCGGGTCGACACCGGCGTGGCCGTACTGGTCGTAGGCCGCACGCTTGCTGGTATCGGACAGCACTTCGTAGGCCTCGTTGGCCTCTTTGAAAAGCTCTTCCGATGCTTTGTCATCAGGGTTACGGTCAGGGTGATGCTTCATCGCCAGGCGGCGATAAGCTTTTTTCAGCTCGGCCTCGCTGGCGCCGCGCTCGACCCCCAATACTTCGTAATAATCACGCTTCGCCATAATTCTTCCGCACTCTTGAGGACGCCCGGCCAAACCCTCCTGAGCCTGGCCAGACTCGTTGAGCCCAATACAGGCCCGGACCCAACTCACGTCAATTCAACGATCCTGGTCTTCGTTCAACGGCCGCAAAGGGCCGCGAAAAGCGGCAGAACAAGCCGCACTGCAGGAGCACCGCGGCCTTGCCACAGGACTTGCGCAGCACAGTGCACAAGCCATAAAAAAATCGTCTATCCCAGACACGCCAACGCGGGAGCAAGCTCCCGCGCGGCGACATCCTACCAGCGACCGCGATACAGCGGTCAACCGGGTTGCAAGTGAGCCTGCGCTTACTTGTGGTCTTTGACTTCTTCGAACTCGGCGTCGACAACGTCATCAGCCTTGGCCGCGCCTTCAGCTGGCTTGGCAGCGGCTTCCGGAGCTTCAGCCTGTTCGGCATACATCTTCTGCGCGATTGGCGCAGAGACCTTGGACAGCTCTTCAACCTTGGCATCGATGACCGACTTGTCGTCGCCCTTCACTGCCACTTCCAGCGCAGCAACAGCCGCTTCTACTGCGGTCTTCTCTTCGGCGCTGACCTTGTCACCGGCATCGGCAATCATTTTGCGGGTCGAGTGCACCAGTGCATCACCCTGGTTACGGGCCGAGGCCAGCTCTTCGAACTTGCGGTCTTCCTCGGCATTAGCCTCGGCATCACGCACCATCTGCTGGATTTCTTCCTCAGACAGACCGGAGTTGGCCTTGATCACGATCGACTGCTGCTTGCCGGTAGCCTTGTCTTTCGCGCCGACGTGCAGGATGCCGTTGGCGTCGATGTCGAAGGTCACCTCGATTTGCGGAACGCCACGTGGCGCCGGCGGAATCTCGGCCAGGTCGAACTTGCCCAGCGATTTGTTCTGGGTCGCCTGCTTGCGCTCACCTTGCAGCACGTGAATGGTCACGGCGTTCTGGTTGTCGTCAGCGGTGGAGAACACTTGCGACTTCTTGGTCGGGATGGTGGTGTTCTTCTCGATCAGCGCAGTCATCACGCCACCCATGGTTTCGATACCCAGGGTCAGCGGGCTGACGTCCAGCAGCAGCACGTCTTTGACGTCACCGGCCAGAACCGCGCCCTGAATGGCGGCGCCCATGGCAACAGCTTCGTCCGGGTTGACGTCCTTGCGAGCTTCCTTGCCAAAGAACTCGGCAACCAGCTTCTGCACCAGCGGCATACGGGTCTGGCCACCGACCAGAATCACGTCGTTGATCGCACCGATGTCGATACCGGCATCTTTCAGAGCAGTACGGCAAGGCTCGATGGTGCGCTGCACCAGGTCTTCAACCAGCGACTCCAGCTTGGAACGCGAGATTTTCACGTTCAAGTGCTTTGGACCGGTGGCGTCTGCAGTGATGTACGGCAAGTTGACGTCGGTCTGGGTGCTGGAAGACAGCTCGATCTTGGCTTTTTCAGCGGCTTCTTTCAGGCGCTGCATGGCCAGCGGATCACCTTTGAGGTTGATGCCGCTTTCTTTCTTGAATTCGTCGACGAGGTAGTCGATCAGACGGATATCGAAGTCCTCACCACCGAGGAACGTGTCACCGTTGGTGGCCAATACTTCGAACTGGTGCTCGCCGTCGACTTCAGCGATCTCGATGACCGATACGTCGAAGGTACCACCACCCAGGTCATAAACGATCACCGTGTGGTCGCCTTTGGCCTTGTCCATACCGTATGCCAGCGCGGCTGCGGTCGGCTCGTTGATGATCCGCTTGACGTCAAGACCCGCGATACGGCCGGCGTCCTTGGTCGCCTGACGCTGGCTGTCGTTGAAGTAGGCCGGAACGGTGATCACCGCCTCAGTCACGGTCTCGCCGAGGTAGTCTTCGGCGGTTTTCTTCATCTTCTTGAGAATTTCAGCCGAGATCTGTGGCGGAGCCATTTTCTGGCCATTGACTTCAACCCACGCGTCGCCGTTGTCAGCCTTGGTGATCTTGTAAGGGACCATCTGGATGTCTTTCTGTACGACACCCTCGTCGAAACGACGACCGATCAGGCGCTTTACTGCGTACAGCGTGTTGTGCGGGTTGGTGACCGCCTGACGCTTGGCCGACTGACCGACCAGGATCTCGCCATCGTTGGCGTAGGCGATGATCGAAGGGGTAGTACGCGCACCTTCGGCGTTTTCAATGACCTTGACGTTGCCGCCTTCCAGAATCGAGACGCAGGAGTTGGTGGTCCCCAGGTCGATACCGATAATTTTGCCCATCTTGACTCTCCCGAAACTTTTGATTGGTTGCCGCAACCGGGTTCACAGATTGCGGTAGCACTTAAACGCTTGACCTTTAAATGGGGGCTGCCCGGACGATTTCAAGCCTGCTCGTTAATTGAGGGCGTGGCCGGCGACGGCGCCTTGCTGACCACGACCATGGCCGGGCGCAGCAGGCGGCCATTGAGCTGATAGCCCTTCTGGAAGACCTTGAGTACGGTGTTGGGCTCGACGTTGGCGTTCTCTTCCATCGCCATCGCCTGGTGCTGTTCGGCATTGAACGGCTGGCCATGCGGATCAACGGCTTCCAGCTGATAGCGCTTGAGCGTGTCCTGGAACATCTTGAGGGTCAGTTCGATGCCTTCACGCATCGGACGGATGCTCTGGTCGTCCGGGTTGGACAGCTCCAGGCCACGCTCAAGGCTATCGATGATCGGCAGCAGGTCGGCGGAGAATTTTTCCAGCGCAAACTTGTGCGCCTTTTCAACGTCCTGCTCGGCACGGCGGCGGACATTCTGCAGATCCGCAACGGCTCGCAGGGACTGGTCCTGCGCGGTGGCGAGTTGCTCTTCGAGCACTTGCACGCGGGTCGCCAGATCATCCCCGGCTTCAGCCTGTGCGGCCTGACCCTGAGCGTGCGTATCCAGATTCTGTTCGTCAGCCATACTTCTCTCCTCTCCAAAACGTCCGCGATCCCAACTCGCGCTTCTGCCCCTTATATGGGAGCGGAATTTCCAGCTTCAAGGGGAGCACACCACGAAGTGCAGGGTAAAAAGCAAAAACCGCCAGCCCGCCAATCCGCCTTGCGCATCAGGCAATTGCAGGCCCGTCCGACGACCAGTCATTACGAATTGGAGACGGGCATTGTCAGGCCGAAACAAAACACTGTATAAATAACCAGAAGAATCGTTCTGGAGCCGCTGCATGCTGGTTCATCTTTCGGTACACAACTACGCCATCGTCGAACACCTCGATCTGGAGCTTGATCGCGGCATGAGCGTCATCACGGGTGAAACCGGCGCCGGCAAGTCGATCATGCTCGACGCCCTGGGCCTCACCCTCGGTGACCGCGCCGACAGCGGCGTGGTTCGCCCTGGCGCCGACAAGGCCGATATCCTGGCCACGTTCGACCTGAGCAAGATCCCCGAGGCGCAGGCCTGGCTCAAGGAGCGAGACCTGGAGGGCGAGGCACTGTGCATTCTGCGCCGGGTCATCACTGCTGAAGGTCGTTCACGCGCCTACATCAACGGCACGCCGTGCCCACAGGGCGACTTGAAAGCCTTGGGCGAGCTGTTGATCGACATCCACAGCCAGCATGAACACCAGTCGCTGCTCAAAAGCGATACTCACCGGCGCCTGCTCGACGAATATGCGGGCGCAACCGATCTGGCCCGCCAGGTACAACTGGCCTCGCAGCGCTGGCGCCAGACACGCGCCGAGCTGGAGCGCCTGTCCGGCTCAGGTGATGAACAACGCGCGCGCCACCAGTTGCTCAGTTATCAACTCGAAGAGCTGGAGAATCTCAGCCTTGGTGAGAACGAGCTGGAGCAGCTCGAGCAGGATCAAAAGACCCTGACCAACGCCGAGAGCCTGCTGAGCATCTGCCGTCAGGTTATCGAACAATGCAGCGAAAGCGACTCGGGCAACGTCCTGCACGCCCTGACCAACAGCCTCAATCGTCTGTCCAGCGTGAGCGGCAATTCGACACCACTCAATGAAGCCACCGACCTGCTGTCCAGCGCCCAGATCCAGGTTGAAGAGGCCGTGGGCGAACTCAATCGTTTTCTCGACCACTTCGATGCCGATCCGGGCCGCCTTCAACAGATCGAAGAACGCCTGGACGCCATCTACAGCCTGGCACGCAAACATCGTATCCAGCCCCATGAAGTCGCTACCCTGCATCAGAAGCTGCTCGATGAGATTGAAACGCTTAACGCCAGCGACGAGTCGATCGAGCGGCTGCAGAACGAGCTGACGGCCTACGCCCGGCATTATCAGGAAAAAGCCCGGCAACTGAGCGACCTGCGCCGCCACTCGTCGAGCGAACTGGCCCATGCCGTGGAACAGGAGATCCACCGCCTGGGCATGCCCGGCGGCCGCTTCAACATCGAGCTCAAGGCCAATACCGGCGCTGACCTGCTGCCTTACGGTCTTGAACAGGTCGAACTGCTGGTCAGCGCCAACCCGGGCCAGCCACTCAAGCCTCTATCAAAAGTCGCTTCCGGCGGTGAACTGTCACGGATCAGCCTGGCCATTCAGGTCATCACCGCTCAGACCTCGCGGATTCCCACCCTGGTATTCGATGAAGTCGACGTGGGCATTGGTGGCCCGACGGCAGAAATTGTTGGTCAATTGCTGCGCCGCCTGGGCGAGCGCGGCCAGGTCATCACCGTCACCCACCTGCCCCAGGTGGCTGCGCAGGGCCATCAGCACCTGTTTGTGCACAAGGCCCGTGACAGCAACGCGACGCGCACTGCGGTATCAAAGCTCGGCAAGCACGAGCGCATCGAAGAGGTGGCACGGATGCTTGGCGGTATCGACCTGACCAAGGAGTCATTGGCCCATGCGAAGAAAATGATCCTCAGCCAGAAAAACTGAACGCCCCAAAAAACCAAAAGGCCCCTTGCCGAACGAATCAGCAAGGGGCCTTTTTTGCTGTACGAAGAAAGGTTTAGGCTTTCTTGCGCACGTAGAGCACCAGATTGTGATCGACCAGATCAAAGCCGTGACGCTCAACGATGGCCTTTTGCAAGGCTTCGATTTCTTCGTCGAAGAATTCGATGACCTCACCGGAGTCCACATTGACCATATGGTCGTGGTGGCCGCCGTCTGCCAGTTCGAAGACCGCATGACCGCCGTCGAAGTTGTGGCGCACCACCAGACCTGCCGCTTCGAATTGGGTCAGAACACGGTAAACCGTGGCCAGACCGACATCTTCACTGGCGTCCATCAGAGCCTTATAGACATCCTCGGCACTCATGTGGCGCTGCTCGGCAGAATCGAGCATTTGAAGGATCTTGACCCGTGGAAGGGTCACCTTGAGTCCTGCTTTACGTAGTTCGCTATTTTCAACCATGGTCAGCTTTCTCGCAGACGCTGCTTCGCAGCTTCTCTTAATGCAGGTATGATCGGGGTTTGTTGACCCAGCCAAGATAGTGGAAGTCGCCCACCGATGCAAAACACCAAGCTCTTGCTAACCAGTTTCACACTTGTGGGACTGCTCGCACTCGCCGGTTGCTCGTTCCCCGGGGTTTATAAAATCGACATCCAGCAGGGAAATGTCGTCACGCAGGATATGATAGACCAGTTGCGCCCCGGAATGACCCGGCGGCAAGTACGGTTTATCATGGGCAACCCGTTGCTGGTCGATACATTCCACACCGATCGCTGGGATTATCTGTATAGCCTGCAACCCGGCGGCGGTGAACGCCAACAGGAACGCATCAGCCTGATTTTCAACGGCAATGATCAACTGGTCAGCCTGTCTGGCGACTTCATGCCGGGTGTCAGCCGTGACGAGGCCATCCTTGGCCAAGGCAGTGACACCAGCGTGACGCCGGTGCAGAGCCAGCCGCAGACGCCACCTGAACAGCCCGCTCGCCCAGGCTCGATGCTTGACCAGATTCAGAAAGAGGTCGATAGCGTCGAGACAACGCCAGTCCCTGAACAGGAACCGCTGGAAGCACCAGCGCGTTAAGCAAAAATGCCCGGTTAGCCGGGCATTTTTTTATCCAGATATTTTCTCGGCCCGGAACTGAAGTCAGGCCCGCCCCTTCTTCGGTCGCGCTTTTTCAGCCTTGGCAGCACGCAGCCGCCGCACTTCCTTCGGATCAGCCAATAGCGGTCGATAGATCTCGATACGCTCCCCCGACTCCATGACGCGACAGTCAGGATCGCTGATCAGTTTGCCAAAGACCCCCACCGCACAAGACTCCAGCTCAAGCTCCGGAAAAATCGCTCCGATGCCGCTTGACTGCAATGCCTGGCGAACCGTGGTGCCAGCAGCCACCTTGACGCGCAACATGACCTGACGCTCAAGACTTGCATGCACCACCTCGATCTCAATCGGGGTTTCAGACATGCAGCTGTTTCGCCCGCTGGCAGAATGCATCGACCAAGGTATTGGCTGCCTGATTGAACAGTGGCCCGAGGGTGGCACGCACCAGTGGCCCGGCATAGTCGAACGACAGGTCCAGATTGATCTTGCAGGCTTTCTCGCCCAGCGACTTGAAAGTCCAGACACCATGCAATTGACTGAAGGGCCCTTCGACCAGGTCCATGACAATCGACTCACCTGGTATCAGGGTATTGCGGGTCACGAACTTCTGGCTCAGACCGCCTTTGGCGATTTCAAGACTGGCACGCATCTCGGTGTCGCTGGACTCGTGCACCAGTGCCGCGGCACACCAAGGCAAGAATTCGGGATAGCGAGCCACATCGTTGACCAGGTCATAAAGAAACCGGGCTGGATACGGCAACAGTGCCGAACGTTGAATATGCGTAGTCATGTCAGCATCTTTTCCAAAACTGAGCGGCATATGAATGCCGAACGGCACCCTCTGGTGCCTCAAGAATGAAAGTCAGGGTAACAGGATCGGACGCCAGCGCCTCATCACCTTTTCGCCTGAGTCGTGGGCCGCTCAGATGCGATACGCCACGTTACACGGTGTAAAAAGAGCGCGCATTGTCCGGGATTCGATCATCACGCTCAAGCACACGCCTTGCCCATAGCCGACAACGCAGCAACTGCCTATAATGCGGCCCCTATGGCCAAACTCAAAAAGCACCCTACAGGGACCATCGCGCAGAATAAAAAAGCGCGTCACGATTACTTCATCGAACACAAGTTCGAAGCCGGTCTGGTCCTGTCCGGTTGGGAAGTAAAAAGCCTGCGTGCCAGCAAGGTACAGTTGGTTGACAGCTATGTGCTGCTCAAGGACGACGAAGCCTGGCTGATGGGCAGTCATATCACCCCCCTCAAGACAGCCAGCACGCATGTCATCGCGGACCCGACGCGCACTCGCAAGCTGCTGCTCAACCGCCGCGAACTCGACAGGCTGTTCGCCGCTGTACAGCAAAAGGGCTATACCTGCGTTGCCTTGTCGCTGTACTGGAAACAGCACATGATCAAGTGCGAAATCGCACTGGGCAAAGGCAAAAAGGAATACGACAAACGCGACACCGAGCGCGAACGCGATTCCAACCGCGAACTGCAACGTGCCGTGCGCAACAAGGGCAAGGAAGACTGACCCCGCGAAGCCCGCGACAGGCTATCGCGGGCATTCGGCGTAACCTACAGGTTATGCCGCCGCTCGGCTCGCGCCGCCCGCTCTCCCTGCTGACGCACCTCCTCAAGCACCTCCTGGACATACATCAGGTGGCGACTTGAAACACTTCGCGCATCCTCGGCGCGCCCTTCGATAATCGCCTCATACAGCTCACGATGCTGCGCGATAAGCATGTCGCGGGTCTCGCTGCGCTGCTGATACATGCCCCCGATATTGATCACAACGTTACGCCGCACCAGGTCGAACAGCCCACGAATGGTGTGCAGCAACACCGCGTTGTGGCTGGCCTCGGCAATCGCCAGATGGAAATTGGCATCGGCAGCGGCCTCTTCGACACCGCCCTCCTGTTCAGCCCTGGCGTAACAATCCTGCAGAGCATCAAATGCCTGGCGCAGCCGCTCGCGATCCAGATCGGTAGCCCGCAACGCTGCGTAGTAGGCGCATGAAGCTTCCAGAGTATGCCGAAACTCCAGCAGGTCGCGCTGCGCGTCCGGGCTGCTTTCCAGCAGTTGCAACAACGGATCACTGAAGGTCGAGCCCAGATTTTCCGCCACGTAATTACCGCCGCCCTGACGACTGATCAACAGCCCTTTTGCTGTCAGTTTCTGAATGGCCTCACGCAGGGATGGGCGTGAAACACCAAACTGCTCAGCCAGCACGCGCTCGGCAGGCAAACGACCGCCGGCCTTGAGCGTGCCCTCCAGAATCATTTTTTCCAGCTGCTCGACAATATCGTCCGACAAACGGCGTTGCCGTACTTGACCAAAGCCCATAACCCTCACTCCACCTTCCCGACCTCGTTATCGGGCCCGTCTATTCTGGCCGATCCGAGCACCTTAGGCATCTGCCGCATGGCTGTCACTGAACCATTGCTGTACTGCTGCCGGGCTGATTCAGACCAAAGTCGCAAAAAGAGCAAATTGACACATCCCCGGTAAGGCTTCTACCCTAGCAACCAGACCTTGTAAATTGGTCTTACCAATTAACCAAGAGCTATATAAGTAACCAACTGCACGTACATCGCTGGACCTTTCCCGACCAGAAAGGCCTGAGCTGGTGCACGGGACGCTACGACCACCTGCCTGAATCAGGCACGTACGCCACCGGACACCGGGCCTAACCAAAAACAACTAGGGGCCAACCCAATGCAAACCTGGCAACAACTCTATACCCCCTTGGGCAGCCTGGGCTTATCCGCCGCCGCTGCGCTGATCCCGATCATTTTCTTTTTTCTCGCCCTGGCGGTGTTCCGTCTCAAAGGCCACATTGCTGGCAGCATCACGCTGGGCTTGTCGGTGCTGGTGGCGATCTTCGCCTTCCAGATGCCGGTCGACATGGCACTGGCTGCGGCGGGCTACGGTTTTGCCTACGGTCTGTGGCCGATCGCCTGGATCATCGTCGCAGCGGTATTTCTCTACAAGCTGACCGTCAAAAGCGGCCAGTTCGAGATCATCCGCAGCTCGGTACTGACCATCACCGACGACCAGCGCCTGCAGGTGCTGCTGATCGGCTTCTGCTTCGGCGCCTTTCTTGAAGGCGCGGCAGGGTTCGGTGCGCCTGTGGCAATCACTGCCGCCTTGCTGGTGGGCCTGGGCCTGAACCCGCTATACGCCGCCGGCCTGTGCCTGATTGCCAACACCGCGCCGGTGGCGTTCGGGGCGCTCGGCATCCCGATCATCGTTGCCGGCCAGGTCTCGGGCATCGACGCTTTCAAGATCGGCGCAATGACCGGTCGCCAGCTGCCGTTCCTGTCTATCTTCGTGCCGTTCTGGCTGATGTTCATCATGGACGGCGTACGCGGCGTCAAGGAAACCTGGCCGGCCGCGTTCGTGGCGGGCTTCAGCTTTGCCGTCACCCAATACCTGACCTCGAACTTCATCGGCCCGGAACTGCCAGACATCACCTCGGCACTGGTCAGCATCATTTCCCTGACCCTGTTCCTCAAGGTCTGGCAGCCGCAGCGCGCCACTGACGCAGTGATCAGCAGCGGTGGCGGCACCGCCGTACTGGGCGGTGGAGGTCATATCCCGGCCCCGTCACGTACGCCGTCGCCCTACACCCTGGGGCAGATTTTCAAAGCCTGGTCGCCATTTCTGATCCTCACTGCGATGGTCACTGTATGGACGCTCAAACCCTTCAAGGCGCTGTTCGCTACCGGTGGCCCGCTGCAGGCATGGACCATCAACACCGCCGTGCCATTTCTTGATCAGATGGTGATCAAGGGCACGCCAATCGTGGCCAAGGCAACCGCCATGCCGGCGGTGTACAAGCTGGACCTGATTGCCGCTTCCGGCACCGCCATCCTGCTCTCGGCCATCATCTCGATGATCGTGCTGCGCATCAGCGCCAGGATTGGTCTGACCACCTTCAAAGAGACCGTGATTGAGCTGCGTTGGGCAATCGTATCGATTGGCATGGTGCTGGCGTTCGCCTTCGTCATGAACTACTCGGGGATGTCTTCGACACTGGCGCTGGTACTGGCCGGCACCGGTGCGGCCTTTCCGTTCTTCTCGCCATTTCTGGGTTGGCTGGGGGTATTCCTGACCGGTTCGGATACTTCTGCCAACGCCCTGTTTGGCTCCCTGCAAGCCACCACAGCGCACCAGACCGGCGTCAGTGATGTGCTGATGGTCGCCGCCAACTCCAGCGGCGGCGTCACCGGCAAGATGATTTCGCCACAGTCCATTGCCGTGGCCTGCGCAGCGACCGGCCTGGTCGGCAAGGAGTCGGACCTGTTCCGCTTCACCCTCAAGCACAGCCTGTTCTTTGCCACCCTGGTGGGGATCATCACCTATGCGCAAGCGTATTGGTTCACCGGCATGCTGGTGCACTGAGTCGCGGTCAATCCGTAAACCCTGGCGCCGTCGTGATGGCGGGCGCCAGCTTTCGATAACCGGGTCCACCCGGAGAAGCACCTGATGAACGAACTGTTCTATAACGCCGCCCCCAACGCCACGCGGCTGGCGCCGCGCCATGCACCACGCCAGTACCCTGATCAGAAGCCACAACGGGTGTACCTGTTCGGTACCTGCGTGGTCGACCTGTTTTTTGCGCAAGCGGGCATGGACACCATTCACCTGCTTGAGCGCGAAGGTATCCAGGTGAACTACCCACAGGGCCAGAGTTGCTGCGGCCAGCCGGCCTACACCAGTGGCTACACTGAGCAGGCCCGGCAAGTCGCCCGGGCTCAGGTGCAGTTGTTCGAAGGCAGCGACCCGGTAGTCGTGCCGTCTGGCTCGTGCGCGGGCATGTTCCGTGAGCATTATCCAGAGCTGTTCAAGGACGAGCCGCCGATGCTGGAAAAAGTGCGCAATCTTGCCGCGCGCACTTATGAACTGACCGAATTCCTGCTGCATGTCTGCAAGGTGCGCTTCGATGACCAAGGCCAGCCGATCAGGATCGCCCTGCATACATCCTGCTCGGCACGCCGGGAGATGAACACCCATCTGCATGCCCGTGAACTGCTTGGCCAACTGGGCAACGTCGAGCGTGTCGAACACTCGCATGAAAGCGAATGCTGCGGCTTTGGCGGCACATTCAGCGTGCGTATGCCGGACATTTCCGGGGCCATGGTGGCCGACAAAACCCAGGCACTGAAAGACTCAGGCGCCGACCAGGTCATCACGGCCGACTGCGGCTGCTTGATGAATATCAACGGGGCACTGGAAAAGCAGCAAGCATCGCTGCACGGCATGCATCTGGCCAGTTTTCTCTGGCAGCGCACCGGAGGCCGCTCATGACCGCGCACAATCGTATTGCGGCCGTAGAGCTCAACCCCGACTTCCCCAACCGCGCCCGTCAGGCACTTGGCGACAGTCAACTGCGCGGCAATTTTCGCCGCGCCATGGATTCATTGATGACCAAGCGCGCCGCAGCGTTCAGCGACGCTGACGAACGCGAAGAGCTGCGCGAGCTGGGCAATGCCATCCGTGCCCGCGCGCTGTCGAAACTGCCTGATCTGCTGGAGCAACTGGAACACAACCTGATCCGCAACGGCGTTCAGGTGCACTGGGCCGAAACCATCGAGCAAGCCAATGCCATCGTGCTGTCCATCGTCGAAGCGCATGAAGCCCGGCAACTGATCAAAGGCAAATCGATGGTCAGCGAAGAAATGGAAATGAACCATTTCCTCGCTGAGCGAGGCATCGAATGCCTGGAAGCCGACATGGGCGAATACATCGTGCAAATGGCTCACGAGAAGCCCTCGCACATCATCATGCCGGCCATCCACAAGAATGCCGGCCAGGTCGGCACGCTGTTCCATGAGAAGCTCGGCGTCGACTACACCACCGATGTCGACCAGTTGATTCAGATTGGCCGCAAGGTGCTGCGCCAGAAGTTCTTCGAAGCCGACATCGGCGTGTCTGGCGTCAACTTCGCCGTGGCTGAGACCGGCACCCTGCTGCTGGTCGAAAACGAAGGCAATGGCCGCATGGTCACCAGCGTGCCGCCCGTGCATATCGCGGTCACCGGCATAGAGAAGGTGGTGGAGAACCTGCGCGACACCGTGCCACTGCTGTCGCTACTGACTCGCTCATCACTGGGCATCCCGATCACCACCTACGTGAACATGATCTCTGGCCCGCGCAAGGCTCATGAGCTCGATGGCCCGCAGCAAGTCCATCTGGTACTGCTGGATAACGGCCGCAGCCAGGCCTTTGCCGACAGCGAGCTGCGCCAGACCCTCAACTGCATCCGCTGCGGCGCGTGCATGAACCATTGCCCGGTGTATACCCGGGTCGGCGGGCATACCTATGGCGAGGTCTACCCTGGCCCGATCGGCAAGATCATCACCCCACACATGGCCGGCCTGAATAAAGTACCGGACCACCCCAGCGCGTCGTCGCTGTGCGGAGCCTGCGGTGAGGTCTGCCCGGTGAAGATTCCGATTCCGGCACTGTTGCGCCGGTTGCGCGAAGAGAACGTCAAAGCGCCGGATGCACCCAACCCGGTGATGCGCGACCAGGGCCGCAAGTACTCACGTAAAGAGCGGCTGATCTGGAACGCCTGGTCGGTGCTCAACCGCTCGCCAGCGCTGTACCGGGCCTTCCGCTTTCTCGCCACCCGCCTGCGCGCCTTGATGCCCGCTAACCTCGGCCCCTGGACGCAGCATCATAGCGCTCCGAAACCCGCGGCCCGGTCACTGCATGAGTTGGCCCGCGAGCACCAGGCCCGGCAGAAGAGAGACACCTGATGAACGCCAGAAACACTATTCTCGCCAAGCTGCGCCGTAGCCTGGAAGGCACTCAACCGATTGCCGATCATTTCAATGAAGCAACAGTGACCGGGCCATGGAGCTATACCGCACAGACCCGGCTCGCGCGCCTGCGCCAATTGATGGAAGCGGTACATACCGAAATCCATCTGTGCCGCGAGCACGATTGGCCACAACGCCTGGCGCAACTGGTCAGCGAGCGGCAACTGCCCAACCTGCTGATCGCTCCGGGGACACTGCACGGGCAACGGATTCGCGAACACTGGGCGCAGCAGCCCGGCCTGGCGCCGCTCAAGGCCTATGACAAACCGATAGAAGCCTGGAAAAAAGAGCTATTCGACGATACGGCCGCCAGCGTGACCGGCACACTGGGCGCGATCGCCGCGACCGGCAGCCTGATCCTTTGGCCTACCCGCGAAGAGCCGCGACTGATGAGCCTGGTGCCGCCGGTGCACTTTGCTCTGCTCAAAGCCAGTCAGATCCACGACAACCTGTACCAGGCGCAGCAGCAACAGCAATGGGCGAACGACATGCCGACCAATGCGCTGCTGATCTCCGGCCCGTCCAAAACCGCCGATATCGAACAAGTGCTGGCCTACGGCGCCCATGGTCCCAAGGACCTGGTGGTGCTGATCCTGGAGGACGCATGACCCTGCCCGCCAACTTTCTACGCCAGGCGCAATTGTTGATTCCCGAACAGCGCCGCTTCGATGATCCGCTCTCGACCCTGGCTTTCGGTACTGACGCCAGTTTTTATCGGTTGATCCCCAAACTGGTGATACGGGTTGAATCCGAAGACGAAGTCGTGGCGCTGCTCCAACTGGCTCAGGCCCATAAGGTTGCGGTGACCTTCCGTGCGGCGGGCACCAGTCTGTCTGGTCAGGCAATCAGCGATTGCGTGCTGCTGGTGCTGGGCGATAACTGGAACAGCCGCGAGATTCGTCAACAGGGCAGCCAGATCCGCCTGCAACCCGGCGTGATTGGTGCTCAAGCCAATGCCTGGCTGGCCCCCTTTGGCCGCAAGATCGGTCCGGACCCAGCGTCGATCAATGCCTGCAAGATCGGCGGTATCGTCGCCAATAACGCCAGCGGCATGTGCTGCGGCACCGCGCAAAACACTTATCACACGCTGGCCGGCATCCGCCTGGTGCTGGCCGACGGCACCCGCCTGGACACCGAAGACCCTGCCAGCGTCGCCGCCTTTCGCAACAGCCACGCGCAGTTGCTGGAGCAACTGGCCAGCCTCGCACGCGAAACCCGCAACAACAGCGAACTGGCGGCCAGAATCCGTCACAAATACCGTCTGAAAAACACCACCGGGCTGTCTCTCAACGCCCTGGTGGATTTCGACGAGCCACTGGATATCCTCAGCCATCTTTTGGTGGGTAGCGAAGGCACTCTGGGTTTTATCAGTGCGGTGACTTATAACACCGTGCCCGACCACCCAAATAAAGCTTCGGCGCTGATCGTGTTCCCGGACGTTGAGACCTGCTGCAACGCCGTCAGCGTCCTCAAACAGCAGCCAGTGGCCGCCGTGGAACTGCTCGATCGGCGCAGCATGCGCTCGGTCCAGGACAAACCGGGTATGCCGGCCTTCGTGCGCGAGCTGTCGGAAAACGCCTGCGCGCTGTTGATCGAGGCCCGCGCGGCCAGCCAGAGCCTGCTGCATGAACAGCTGGCGCAGATCATGGCGTCGCTGGCGCCGTTTGCAGTGGAGCAACAAGTCGACTTCAGCGAAGACCCACAGGACAATGCCCGGCTATGGGCAATTCGCAAAGACACCTTCCCTGCTGTCGGTGCCGTGCGCCAGACCGGTACCACGGTCATCATCGAGGACGTTACCTTTCCAGTGGAACAACTGGCCGCTGGCGTACGTCGACTCATCGCCCTGTTTGAAAAGCATCATTACGATGAGGCCATCCTGTTTGGTCATGCCCTGGAGGGCAATCTGCACTTTGTCTTCACTCAGGGCTTTAACAGCCATGAAGAAGTCGCACGCTATCAGGCGTTCATGGATGACGTCGCCGAGCTGGTTGCTGTCGAGTTCGGCGGCTCACTCAAGGCAGAACACGGCACAGGCCGCAACATGGCGCCATTCGTCGAGAAAGAATGGGGCAGCGACGCCTATCAACTGATGTGGCAACTCAAGCACCTGCTCGACCCCAACGGCATCCTCAACCCGGACGTGGTGCTGAGCAACGATCCGCACATTCACCTCAAGCACCTCAAACCCATGCCGGCAGCCGACGAAATTGTCGATAAATGCATTGAATGCGGCTTCTGCGAACCAGTGTGCCCGTCCAAAGGACTGACCCTCAGCCCTCGCCAGCGCATCGTCATGTGGCGTGACATTCAAGCGAGAAAACGCCGCGGCGAAGATACCCGCGCGCTGGAGCAGGGTTACCAGTACCAGGGCATCGATACCTGCGCCGCCACCGGACTGTGCGCCCAGCGCTGCCCGGTAGGCATCAATACCGGTGAGCTGGTCAAGAAACTGCGCGCCGAACAGGCCAGCCATGACAAAACCGCTGACTGGATAGCGCAGCACTTCAAGATCGCCTTGCAGGGCGCACGCTTTACCCTGCGAGTGGCCGACGGGGCCCGCAGACTGCTCGGTGCGCCGCGTATGGCAAAAATCTCGGCAGCGCTGCACACAGCCTCCGCCGGCCGCGTACCACAGTGGACAGCCGCCATGCCGCAGCCAGCACAGGCCATCCGCTTCACACCGCCGCTCGACGATCAACGGCCGCGAGTGGTGTACCTGGCCGCATGCGTCTCGCGAGTAATGGGCCCGGCCGCCAGCGATCGGGAACAGACCTCGCTACTGGACAAAACGCGCAGGCTGCTGGAAAAGGCCGGCTATCAGGTGGTGTTCCCGGAAGATGCTGACAGCCTGTGTTGCGGCCAGCCGTTCGCCTCCAAAGGCTATACCGCCAAGGCTGACGAAAAGCGCGATGAGCTGATCAAGACACTGCTCAAGACCAGTCGCGGCGGGCTTGACCCGATCTACTGCGACACCAGCCCCTGTACCCTGCGCCTGATCGAAAGCCTGAAGGACAGCCGCCTGGACCTCTATGACCCGGTGCGCTTCATTCGTACCCACCTGCTGGACAAACTGACCTTTACACCACAGCAGGAACCGGTGGCAGTGCATGTCACCTGCAGCACCCAGCATCTGGGCGAAAGCCAGGCGCTGATCGACCTGGCCCGGTTGTGCAGCGTCAACGTAGTGATTCCGGAGGGCATTCACTGCTGCGGCTTTGCCGGCGACAAGGGCTTCACTCACCCGGAACTCAATGCTCACTCGCTACGCCCGTTGAAGAACGCTGTGCAGTACTGCAGCGAAGGCATCTCCACCAGCCGCACCTGTGAGATTGGGCTGTCGCACCACTCAGGGATTGATTATCACAGCCTGGTTTACCTGGTGGATCGGGTGACACAGCCACGGACGCGATGACTCCGCTGACCTCAATAAATAGCTGGGACATCACTGAACCACGTTTGCGTGATGCCCAGCGAGGTTAGCGACCTATCGCCTCTTTTTAGTGCATTTCACCCTGTTTTCGACTTTCTGTTCGCCGAGAAAAATAAATAGAACCCCTGCAAAACCTCATAGTCAATCCTTTAAGCCCCCCTGCACGGGATGGCTTTTCGCAACCTCGGGCAGCGGCCCTCACGACCCCGGCCATACCGAGTCCACAGGCTAAAGGAGAGACACATGAAACGTACCGCATTTACAGGACTGTTCCTCAGCGCTGCACTGTTGGCTTCCCCAGTCTTCGCCGCCGAAAATCTCTGCGACGTGAACCTGCAAAGTATCAAGGATGCGCAGGTGTCTACCAACTCCAACCTGAGCCCGGAAGTCAAGGCATCGCTGGAGAAGACCGAAGCCGATGCTCGGGCCGCCAAGGCCGCGAACGATGAGAAAAAATGCATCGAACTGACTGACAAAGCGATGACCGACCTGAAAAAAATTGGCTCCGGCAGCGAGGGCGCCAAATAATTGCCAGGTAGCCCGCACAGCGGGTCGACGTGAAGCGCCATTAGGCGTACACTGCGCCCCACTGACTACCTGAACGTAGTCACGGGGCCGATTAGGATTCGACGCCGGTGATGAAACTTTAGGTGCATGCCGACTTGGTAACAGAAGTCGTAAATCCACTGTTGCAACTTTCTATAGTTGCCAATGACGAAAACTACGAGGGCTACGCTCTCGCTGCGTAAGCGGCGCGACTAGCTCTTCTGGTAGCTTCGGCTCCAGCAATCATCAGGGGATGCCTGTAAACCCGAAATGATTGTCATACAGAACAGGATCGCCGCCTAGTACGTTGTGGACGACGTGGCTAAAACTTACACAACTCGCCCAATGCACCCTGCCCGTCGGGTCGCTGAGGGTTAACTTAATAGACACGGCTAAGCATGTAGGACCGACAGCGGAGTACTGGCGGACGGGGGTTCAAATCCCCCCGGCTCCACCAAATGATCAAACAAAGACGTCCACGGACGTCTTTTTTTGTGCCTGAAACTTAGTGAAATCAAGGGTTTCAGCGCTTCTTAGGTTTTTTGGCACCCGCCGAGTTCTGACCGTTCAGGTATTCCAAGTGGTATTCCAGCCCCTCCGGGGTTAATCTCTGGAATACCCAAACAGCGCCTGAGGTAGATCTCATGCCTGCTCCAGCCCTCCGTCTCTCCGACCGACAACTCAAGGGAGTCAAACCGGCGTCCAAGGATTACGTCCTCACCGACGGCGACGGTTTGCAGCTCCGCGTACGCAGCAACGGCTCGTTGCTGTGGAATTTCAATTACCGCGAACCGGTGACCAAAAAACGCATCAACATGGGCTTCGGGACCTACCCCGAGCTGTCACTAGTGTGGTGTTTCACAAGTACCAATGAAAATATGGTCTATGCTCATTTGAAACCCACTCGTGAGAGCTGAGCATTTATATGGGCCGACCAGCGACTGTCATTGTCTTGTCTGAAGCCGAAAAAGCCGAGCTTCTACGCCGCGTTA
>NZ_JAMYDZ010000017.1:0-128367 GCF_024129905.1 Pseudomonas sp. 21LCFQ010
CACAGGCTAACCGGGCGTGTCCCGCCCTTAGTACATTGATCGCCCCGACCACATCGGCGTTGCCTTCAAAACCACATCCCACACACCTGAACAGCGCTTGCGTCTGGCGGTTGGCCGCCGACACATGGCCGCAACAGGGGCACGTGCGGCTGGTATTTGGCGGCGGCACGGCAATCAGCCAGCCGCCGCGCCACGCTGAACGGCGGGGCTTGTCGCGCGCCCGATGGTCAACGCGGTGGGGCAATTCGCCAACCGTCTGGGTTAACGATTGCAAGCAATCTGGCCGCCTGAAGCGGCCAGGCTCTGGGGGTCAGACCTTGAAGTGGCTGACCATGGTCTGCAATTGACCACCCAGGCGGGCCAGCTCGACGCTGGAGGCCGCAGTTTCCTCGCTGGCCGAAGCGGTTTGTTCGGAAACGTCACGCACGTTGATGATGCTGCGGCTGATTTCTTCCGCGACCGCGCTCTGTTGTTCGGCCGCTGCAGCAATCTGCTGGTTCATGGCCTGGATGCCAGCGACGGTCTGGGTGATGCTGCCCAGCGAATCGCCAGCCTGGCGGCTCAGCTGCACACTGCTTGAGGTCAGGTCGCGGCTGCCGAGCATGATGCTCGACACTTGGCGGGTACCACTTTGCAGAGCGGCGATCAGGCTCTCGATTTCCTCAGTCGACTTCTGCGTGCGCTGGGCCAGCCCGCGCACCTCATCGGCCACCACCGCAAAACCACGTCCGGCTTCACCGGCACGCGCCGCCTCGATGGCAGCGTTGAGGGCCAGCAGGTTGGTTTGCTCGGCAACGGCTTTGATCACGTCCATGACTTTGCCGATCTTGTCGCTTTCCTGTTCCAGCAGGTTCATGGCGTCGGCCGAGCGGCCCACTTCCGTGGCTAGGCGCTCGATCTGGGCGATGGCTTGCGCAACGACTTTATCGCCATCGCGTGCTTCACGGTCGGCGGCAGAAGCGGCGTGCGAGGCCTGTTCGGCGTTACGTGCCACTTCCTGGACGGTGGCCGACATTTCATGCATGGCCGTGGCCACCTGATCGGTTTCAGTTTTCTGATTATTGACCCCGGCGCTGGTCTGCTCCGTGACGGCCGAGAGTTCCTCGGCGGCACTGGCGATCTGAGTGACGCCGTCGCGGATGCCGGTGATCAACTCGCGCAGCGTGCTGCCCATGCGCTGGATGCCTTGTTGCAGGACGCCCAGTTCATCGCGGCGCGTAACGGTTTCACTGTGGGTCAGGTCGCCGGCGGCAATGCGTTCGACCACCACCAGCGTCTGCTGCAGCGGACGGGTGATCTGCCGGGTAATCAGGACGGCGGCAACCACACCCAGGAGCAAGGCCAGCAAGGTAAAGATGATCTGCCACTGCCGAGCCTGGGCGCTTTCAGCGTCGCGGCGGTCCAGTTGCAGTTGGTAAAGCTGCTCGTTGAGCTTGACGATGTCTTGACCCTGAGTGGTCATCTCCTTGCGCGCCTGGACGACTTGGGCATTCCCCGTCTTGAAGTCCTGCAAGGCTGTGCGGTAATTGCGCAGTGCCGTTTCCAGCTGCTTGACGCGCTCAGCCTGGGAGCCATTGAACACACTGTTCATACGCTCCAGATCCTTGAGGGTGGTATCGAGTTGGCCGAAGGCTTTTTGTTCGCCTTCGTCGCTGGGCGCTGCGGCATAGCCGCGGACCTCATAACGCACCTTGAGCAGGTCGAGCCGGGCCTGGGTCATGACCTGGTATTGCTCCAGGCGATCCGGATCGCCTTGCACTTCAGCCAGAGCCTGGTCGACCAGTTCCACGGCTTTGGTGGCATGGGTTGTCATGTCGCTGCGCGCCTTGCTACCGGTGCGGTAACCGTTGCGCATGTCGTTGAACGACTTCTGGTACTCGTTGTTGACCTGACTCAATTGATTGAGCAGTTTGACATTTTCCGGGCTTTTGAAAGTGCCGATCAATTGATCAAGCCGGCCTTTGAAACCGTCAAAAGAGGCCTGCACGGTGTCGGCAACCTTTTCATCACCATTGGCGAGCATGTATTGCAGACGGGTCACACGCAGTTTGGTCAGCTCATGGCCCAGGGACGTGATATCGCTCATCCAGTTACTGCGCTGGATCAGGCTGTTCACACCGGTCCAGCCGACCAATGAAAGAATGGCAGTAAATAAAAGTACCAACCCGAATCCTAGGGCCAGCTTCATATTGACGCTGATGTTGGCGAACCAGCTATTCATTCGACGTTCTCCGGGAATGTCTGATTTTTAATAGGAATGGCCGTGGGAGGGATTGTTGTTGTGAACCACACAAGGCGTTAAATCATCTCGATATCGGCCGCAAACGGCCGAGCTATAAGCACCAATCGTCGGAAAATGTAAAAAAACAGGCGAACCTTTCGCCCCGCTTTCATTCTCCGCATTAGCCGTTTATAAAGGTGGAAAAAGCCAGTAGACCCGGTCAATCAAGGGATAGATGTACGACAAGTACATCACCAAAAATTGCCTATACTGCTGAAGTTCTCGTTGTTGAACACAGGCATTACTGGAGTACAAGAGAATGAAACTCTTGAACTTCGAAGTGTGCCTTTCGTTTTCGTGCCTGACAGTTCCTGAGTACACCCTGATGAATTTGAAGTTTCGTCACAAAATCCTGCTGGCCGCCTCTGGCGTTGTTGTGTTGGCGTTTGCATTGTTCACGCTGTACAACGACTACCTGCAACGCACCACCATCAGACAGAACCTTGAGGCCTCGGTTGGCCAGGCAGGAGAGCTGACCGCCAGCAGCGTACAGAACTGGCTCAATGGGCGTGTTCTCATACTGGACAACCTGACTCAGGACGTTGAGCGCCTGGGTATCAAAAACAGCGATCTGGGCGGCATGGTAGGCGCGCCTTCGCTGCTTTCGACCTTCCAGTTCACCTACGTGGGTGATAGCGACGGGGTGTTCACCCAGCGCCCTGATGTCGATATGCCAGCCGGATATGACCCACGCAAGCGGCCATGGTTCACTACCACCGTGGCGGCTGCGAAAACGATCATCAGTGCGCCTTATCAGGCGTCGGTGGGTGGACTGGTGGTCACTGTGGCCAGCCCGATCCGCAACAAAGGGCAGATCATTGGGGTTGCCGGCGGCGACCTGAGCCTTGATACCCTGGTAAAGATCATCAACTCCGTGGATTTTGGCGGTATTGGTCATGCCGTGCTGGTCAGCGGCGATGGTCAAGTGATCGTCAGCCCTGACAAAGATCAGGTGATGAAAAACCTCAAGGATATTTACCCAGGGCAAAGCATCAGCCTGGATAAACCCTTGCGCGAAGTCGTGCTCAATGGCCAGTCCCGACTGCTGTCATTTACCCCGATCACGGGTCTGCCGGGGGCTGACTGGTACATCGGCCTGTCGATTGACAAGGACAAGGCTTATGCCCCTCTGAGCCAGTTCCGTAGTTCGGCATTGATCGCTGTTCTGATTGCCGTGGCCGCCATTGCCTTGCTGCTGTCGCTGTTGATCCGGGCGTTGATGCAGCCGCTGACCGCCATGGGCCGTGCCATGCAGGACATTGCCGAGGGTGAGGGCGATCTGACCCGACGCCTGAAGATTCATGGCCAGGACGAGTTCGCGCAACTGGGTGGCTCGTTCAACCGTTTCGTCGAGCGGGTGCATGCTTCGATTGTGGAAGTGTCCTCTGCCACGCTGCAGGTGCATGGTCTCTCACAACGCGTGGTGGAGTCGTCCAATTCATCGATCATCGGCTTTGATGAACAAAGCGCCCGCACCAACAGTGTGGCGGCGGCGATCAACGAACTGGGCGCCGCAACCCAGGAAATCGCTCGTAATGCCTCCGATGCTTCGAACCAGGCCAGTGAAGCACGCCAGGAAGCCGAAGACGGTCGGCAGGTGGTGGAAAAGACCATCAAGGCCATGAGCGATCTTTCCGGCAAGATCAGCGGTTCTTGTACCCAGATCGAGAAACTCAATGCCAGTACCGACAACATCGGCCACATTCTTGACGTGATCAAGGGTATTTCCCAGCAAACTAACCTGCTGGCCCTCAATGCTGCCATCGAGGCCGCACGTGCCGGCGAGGCCGGGCGCGGCTTTGCGGTGGTGGCTGATGAAGTGCGTAACCTGGCACACCGAACCCAGGAATCGGCTGACGAAATCCACAAAATGATCGGTGAGCTGCAAAGCGGCTCTCATGATGCGGTGGTCAATATGAATGAAAGTCAGGCGTCCAGCCAAGGCAGCGTCGAGGTGGCCAACCAGGCCGGTGGCCGCTTGCTGGATGTGACCCGGCGCATTGGCGAAATCGATGCAATGAACCAGTCAGTCGCCGCCGCCACCGAGGAGCAGACTGCGGTGGTTGAGACGCTCAATGTCGATATCAACCAGATCAATACCCTCAACCAGCAGGGCGTGGCCAACCTCAACGAAACCCTCAAAGACTGTGCCGCACTGTCACAGCAGGCGGGCCGTCTCAAGCAACTGGTCGACAGCTTCAAGATCTGACCGCTGTCTTTCGTCCAGGACAGAGACTCATCTGTCCTTTGGACCCTCTTCCATAACACTGTGGGGTCAGGTGTGGGTCAGGCTATCTGACCCACACCTGAATTTCCGTATTTACTGGGTTAAATCGCATATGTACGCGGAGGGACCCTCCGCGTACATTTTGTTGTAGAATTTGTACCTTGGTGTGAATTACCCTGATTGGTGCAAAAGCGGCGCAGGTCGCGAACACTCATGAGCAAGCTGACTCAGTCTTTTGTCAAAGCCGTGCTGGAGCCGGGCCGTTATAGCGACGGTCGTGGGTTGTTCCTGCGCGTTGCTGTCAGTGGCGGCAAGAGTTGGGTACTGCGTTATCAATTTGAAAAGCGCCGTCACGATCTGGGGCTTGGCGGCTATCCAGCGGTCTCCCTGAAAGCCGCGCGCCTGGCGGCAGACACCTTGCGCCTGGGCCTGGCGCAAGGCATCGATCCGTTGCCGCACCGCCAGGTTGCGCGCATTGATGAGATTCAGCCGACAGGGCCGGTGAGCTTTCGGGTCGAGGCTGAGCGCTACATCGCCACGCACCGGCAAAGCTGGAAAAACGCCCGACATGCTCAGCAGTGGTCCCATTCGTTGCGCGACCATGTCTATCCGGTGTTGGGTGACTTGCCGGTTGACGCAATAGACACCGATCACGTGCTGCAGGTGCTGGTACCGATCTGGACCCAGATTCCGGAAACCGCGTTTCGCCTGCGTAACCGTATCGAACTGGTGCTCGATGCCGGCAAAGCCCGCCAGTTACGCAGTGGGGAAAATCCTGCTCGCTGGCGTGGCCATCTGGATAAATTGCTGCCTAGGCACAAGCGCAGCCAGGTGCCGTTTTCAGCCATGCCGGCCGAGCGACTGGGGGCTTTCGTGCGTCAGCTCGACAGCCTGGACACAACGGCGGCACGGGCTTGCGAGCTGATTATCTATACCGCTTGCCGCAGTGCCGAGGTCTGCGAAGCGCGCTGGTCTGAGTTCGACCTGGTCAATCGGACCTGGACCATCGATGCAACCCGGATGAAAGCCGGTAAAGCGCATCGGGTGCCTCTGGTCGACGCTGCGCTGCAGGTTCTGGAACAGCAGCGCGGTCGCCATCCAGTCTATGTGTTCCCCAACGCCCGCCGTAGTCGCGGGCTGCCCGGCAACGCGATTCGCAGAATGATGGAGTCACTGCAGGCCAGTGACTACGTGCCACATGGGTTCCGCTCCTGCTTTCGTACCTGGGCGGCTGAGTCCACGGACTTCCCCCGTGACGTCTGCGAAATGGCTCTGGCGCACAGCCTGGACGACAAAGTCGAGGCTGCTTATCACCGCGGCGACCTGCTGGAGAAACGCCGGCAGTTGATGCAGGCCTGGAGCGATTTCATTGAGCGGGGCGCCAGGCTGCCGTTCAGTCCTCAGCTGTCGGCAGATTGAGGTCCAGTTGTTCCTCGTCCTGGGCATCCTCGACAGTGTTTTTGCTACGGCTCTCTGAGTAGGTCGACGCGACCAGGGTATTGCGCCCTTCAGTCGGCTGCGCTTTGCGCATCCCGACCAGGTCGTCCGGGTTAAGGAACAGGTTCATGCGCGGAATCACTTCAATGCGCGGCTTTTTGTCCGGCCGCTCAGCCTGCCGGGCATGCCGATCGAAATGACGCAACTCATGCACCTCTATGGGCTCTTGCCCGGCCAGCACGAACATCGGCAGGTTGCTGTGAATCATCGCGTCGTAGCGGGTGCTGGCGGAGAAATACAGCATGGCCCGTGGGTGCGGCGCGACTTTCTTGTACTTGATCAACGTCGCATGGTCAGCCAGGTTAACGATACGCCGCAACTCGGCACCGGCTAACGTCTCACCGGGCGCGACGTTATCGCGACCGGACTGCAGCTCTGCGTTCTTGTTCAACAACTCGCGCACCTTGCCCACCTCGATCCGTTCGCCGCCGGTGGTATGGCCGGCCCACGTGAACACGATCAGTCGCGGGCAGCTATCAAAGACCTGAGTGTGGCGACCCAGTTGCTTCATGCTGAACTGATGCCCCAGCGCTTGGCGGAGAATCTTTGATCGCGCGGTAGGTGCCAGATTCAACTCAAGCCGGGTCTTCTCGATCATGGCCATGAGTTTATCTTTCAACTCATTGATCTCACGAACCTGCGGCAACACGCTGTCGCGCAAGGCGAAGTAACCCGGCAGACGCATCACCGTCCCCGGCGCCTGGCCCGCGACCCGTTCAAAGGCAGTCATGGCCTGGCGTGTCGCTTCAATCGCCTGACTGCCCTGCAAACGCTCGACTTCAATACGATCCGGGGCCTTTTGTTCGGCCAGCACCGGCAGCCGCCAGACCGTACCGGACACCACCTGCGAAGGCCAGATCTGCGCAAAGGCGGTCAATCGGGACTGCAACCGTTCATATACCGTGACGATATCAGCAAGCATCTGGAACACCTTTAAGTAATACCACCCCTATACTAGCGGATTTCGTAGACAAATAACCTCCCGCACTTCCACTGCCGATTCACGCAGTGCGAGGGGAGGTAAACAGCAGAAGGTTATATTCATAAGGGGTGGTATTAATCGATTGGTGTGAATTGATAGCTGGCTATATAGCTAGCTATCAATTCACAGTGGCGGTGGATTTGCCCGGTTTCAGGCTTGGGTCTCGGATGACGCATCATTTTAACCTTCTGCTAGCTAGCTAGATATATACATATATATAGCAGCCGCAAAATGATGCCGACGATCAGTCGAGGTTGTAGTGCTGCTTGAGCAGCTGCTGCACGATGTCTGTCTCGGTTACCCGTTTGCCGGTTTTCGCCGATTCCTGTGCTGCACCAATCTTCAAGGCATTGGCGATATCCCAACGCAGGCGAAACAGCTTCTGCACAGTGGGTTCTGGTTTGAGGGCTTCGACCAGCACTTCGGGTGCTTTGGCCGGCGCTTGCTCACGAGCGGCCGATTTGCTCAGTGCTTTGTCGGCCTCTCCCCCTTCGAGGAACTCATTTGGATCTTTCCGGAAACTTTTGATATCCGGCTTGGATTTGATCATACCAACACCTCGGCAAAGAACGCGTTCATTTCCTGGATAGCGGCGTGGTCACGCTTGAGTTCATGAACGATCGCACCTTCGCTGATGCAACGGCGGAAGGCGACCCGTTCGCAGATTTTGGTTTTGAACACACTGAAAGATTGCTCTTCCAGGAATGTAAGCATTTCACCGGTGTCTTTGGTGCGGGTGTCGACCCTCGACAGCAGCATCTTCACATCTAGGTCCGGGTTGTAGTCACGGGCCAGGTCGACAACCGTCAGCAGGTCAGTCATGGCGGCTGCATCGAATGAACTGGCACCGACAGGAACAATAACCACTTCAGCCAGCAACAGCGCTGAACGCAGACCCACTGAGTCACGACCACCGGCATCGACGACAACATGCTCATAAGAGCTGGCCAACTGGCGGCCTTCAGAGTTGATCGCCTTGCCCTGCAAGCACACGGTCGTCGGGCTTGGGCTGTATTCAGGGTTATCACGACGCCATGCGGCCCAGCTTGCAGCGCTTGCCTGCGGGTCACCATCGATCAACAGGGTTTTGCCACGCGTAGCCAACATGGTTGCCAGGTGTACGGCAGTGGTGGTTTTTCCGACACCGCCTTTGGTGTTGACGCATGCGTAAATGGTCACTGTGTTCTCCTTCGAGTCATCCGACTTTATATAGGCAGCATTTTGTGACCGCTATTATAGCTATCTATCTATATAGCTAGCTATTTTCTTGTGGCCTCAGGTAGCAACGTCATGGCATACTCATTTCGTCAGTCGAAGGAAGATCAGTTGTAAGAGCATTCGCGGCTTGCTGACGGTAATTACCTCTGCACCTGTGTGTTTTCTCTGAGTACTTCGTCAGTAACTGACCAGCGTTTGCCGCGCAGATCGCTGGTTGCCCGCCTGATCACCGTTGTTCTGGTCTGCTTCCAGGCACTCGTTGCCGGTCAATGGCAGGTGATCTTCCAGACAGGGCATTTTTCGCTATCAACCGATTGTTGGTTCGCGAAAGTATTCATAGATGGCTTCTGTGGCCTCTATGAGGCTTCTGGAGCAACAAAAGACCCTGCTTCGCGCACCTCCTAGCGCGCCTGTGGTTTTCATCGCTATGCGAGCTCTCAGGGCGGTTTGCGCGCTTTGTGTTTTTTTGCTTTTTGCTTTTGCCTGTTGTCAAAGAAAAAAATCAGCTTCTGCGCGAGCTCTTCGCGCGTTTTTAAAATCTTTTTTTCTTGTTTTTAAAGCTTGTTTTTAAAGCTTGTTTTTAGCACCTCTGGAGGCCTTGATTTACGTGGCCTCCAGCAAGGTATCGACTACAAATTCCGGCTATACGACTACAAATTCCGGCTATCACGACTACAGATTTCAGCTGTATCGACTACAAATTTCAGCTATGACGACTACAAATTCCGGCTGTTATCCACAGGCTGGACGGGGCTTATAGGATCCAATAAGCCGTATTCGTTCCCTCCCCTGTGCACCTGCTCGGTCTGCATCTTCTATCGACTACAGATTCCGGCTATTGGCCCTGAATCTATCGACTACAAATTCCGGCTATGGCGCCAGGCCGCACCAGACAAGGCGTTTAGCCATGCCGGTGCGTCCTACAGACGAGTCCTACACGCTGAATACTCGTCAATAACGACTACAAATTCTGGCTAGGGTCATTTGATGGCTGAACGACTACAAATTCTGGCTATGGCCCGCTGCCTGCCATCGACTACAAATTCCGGCTATTGCTTGCTCATCTATCGACTACAAATTCTGGCTATGGGCTAAAACAGTTCGCGCCTGATTGCAGGCGGCCGCAAAATCGGTGCGATATTCCTTCGGCAAGCTTGTTACTATCGACTCATCACCGCGTCAGGAATAGTCGATGTCCGCCAAAGAACCTTCGTCATTGCTTGTGACGAAAGCCAACGATCTGATCAGTGCGTCCTATCGTCTGACGCTTCAGGAACAGCGCCTGTTGCTGGCGGCGATCGCCCAGGTCGACCCGCGCAAACCCATGCCTTCGAAGATCACCGTCACCGCGGCGAGCTTCGCCGAGATCTATGGCGTACCGATCCGCTTTGCCTACACCAACCTCAAGGAAGCGGCTGATTCGCTATACGAGCGTGACATCCAGACCTTCGACGGCAAAAACCGCACACGCATTCGCTGGGTGTACAAAGCGGCCTATGCGGAAGGTGAAGGCCGGGTGACCCTGAACTTCACCGTTGACGTGATCCCCTACCTGTCGATGCTCAACAGCAAGCTGACCTCCTACGACCTGCGTCGGGTGGCCAACCTCAACTCGATGCACAGTTTTCGGCTGTTCGAGCTGCTGATGCAGTTCAAGAGCACCGGCGTGCTGGTCATCGAAGTCGAAAAACTGCGGATCCTGCTCGACCTGGGCGACAGTTACAAACGCTTCAACAACCTGCGTCAGCGGGTCATCACTCCCTCGATCACCGAGATCATGGCCAAGTCCGGAATCTCGATCACCTACGAGACCATCACCGAAGGCAAGACAGTGAAAAGCCTGGTGTTTCGCTTCCAGGAAGCGGCGCAGATGCGGCTGTCGCTCGGCGATAGCCTGGAGCCATTGCCGGAGAATCCGCTGGAGATCCTCAAGGACTAGTCGATAAGGGAGATTAGGTGGTTTTATAGCTAGCTATATAGATATATAGCTAGCTAATGGAGGCTGGTAGATAGCCGGAATTTGTAGTCGATAGCCTTGGCAACATTCATTGCTTTTCCTGACTCTGACTATTTATAGGCAATGCGAGTCCAGACCGGGTACACCATACGTGGGCCCGCTTACGACATGAGGTACTACCCTCTGGAGCCCGCTAATCACGGGCGTCGAGAGCAGGTGCTATATAGCAGGCTAGCTATATATATCATTGTTTTTATAGCTATATTTATAGCTATCTATCGAGGCTGAGAGGCGTTTTGTGGCATAGCCGGAATTTGTAGTCGATAGATACATCCGCTGCCCTTCAAGGCCGCAAAGCCGCACGCTCACTCAGCACCTGGCGATAAACCTCGACAGTGGTCTTGCACATCTGCCTGGCTGTAAACACCTGTTCGAAGCGCGCCCTGGCCTGGGTGCCAAAGCGGCTGGCCAACTGCGGGTCATCCCACAAGCGGCGCATCGCTTCGCGCAAGGCCAGCGGATTCTCGGGCGGCACGGCCAGGCCGGTTTCTTCGTGCAGGTTCACAAAGGTCGTCCCGGTACCAATCTCGCAAGAGATCATTGGCTTGCCATACATCGAAGCCTCAAGCAATGAAATGCCGAATGCTTCTGAGCGCAGATGCGATGGGAACACCAGGGCGTGACATAACTGCAGCAGACAAGCTTTGTCTGCGTCATCCAGGCGACCCAGAAAACGCACATTGCGCAGGTTCAGGCGCTCGGCCTGGGCCTTGAGTTCCTGTTCCTGCGGCCCGCCGCCAAGGATCAGCACCGGATAATCAGCGCCTTCCAGCGCATCAAGCAGCGTGGCCAGGCCTTTGTAGTAGCGTAAAACACCGACAAACAGAAAGAACTTCTCCGGCACTTGCTGCTGCCAGTGCGCCTGGCGCTCGGGCAAGACCAACGGGTAGGCCGATTCGTCCAGTCCATAGGGCACAACCACTGTTTTGTTTACAAAAGGTTGCAAGGTTTCGCTACTGCGCTGGTAGTTGGGTGAGGCCACCAGAATGCGGTCCATGCTCTTGAGCATCTGATTCATGAGCGGCGCATACAACTTCAGCAAAGTCCGTTGCTTGATAATATCGGAGTGATAACTCAATACGCTTGGGCGCCCGTGCCGGGTCGCGAAGTGGACCACATCCATCATTGGCCACGGAAAGTGAAAGTGCACCAGATCCGCTTCGGCGGCCATTGCCTTGAACCGGCGAAACACCGGCACAGAGAACCCGGTAGAGGCCAGGTTGAAGTTCTCTTTAACGCGCACCACCTCATGATCCGCCACCTGAATACGTGCCGGTGAGGGCTCGGGGCTCAGGGTCAGCACCTGGCCTTCCACGCCAAAGGCGCGGTTGCCCTGACACAGCTGGAACATCACCTGCTCGATACCGCCGGTGGTGTCCGGATAGTAGGTTTTGAAGAAATGAAGAACGCGCATGAAGTACCTGTAGGTACTGCTTGAGAGGCCATGAGCCTGGCGAATCACTCACGAAACAAGAAGTGTTATTCGTCTGAAACGCGAGGGGTCGGCAAGCAGTAAGAAAACAATCCGGAGTCGAACTTTACCCTTTGATTCCGGGACAAGCCAACCTGAAAAAAGGAAATTTCCCGCGTGGGAAATTTCCTTAGAGGACTTTACAGCGGCGTATTTTTCATTTGTTGAGTGATGGCTGAGTGTTACACTTTCGCGCTTTTAAATACCCCCGTGGCAGTCAGGAAGCTATGCAAAAAATTCATGAAAACAGCTTGCAAGCTGCGCTTAAAGCTTGTAAGGGCGCTTTCATATCAGTTGGTGTATTCAGTCTGTTTGTGAACGCCCTGATGCTGGTTCCGACCTTCTATATGCTCCAGGTGTACGGACGCGTGCTGACCAGCGGCAGCGGCACTACGTTGCTGATGTTGACCATCATTATGGTGATCCTGACTGTTACTACCGGCCTGCTGGAATGGATTCGTTCGCGAATCATGGTGCGGGTCAGTACCAAGCTTGATGTGTTGCTTAGCCGCGACGTATACCGCGCCAGCTTTAAACAGGCACTGGCCACCGGCGGTATGAACGCCTCGGCTCAGCCCCTTGCAGACCTGACCAGCCTGCGTCAGTTCTTGACCGGTAACGGGGTGTTTGCTTTCTTCGATGCGCCTTGGTTGCCGATTTACCTGGCTGTGATGTTCATGTTCCACCCCTGGTTCGGCTGGATGGCGGTCGGTTGTGCAATCATTCTGGTGATCCTGGCCTTCGTTAACGAGAAGGTTACCGGGCAGGCCATGAGCCAAGCCAACAGAGAGAATGCCGGGGCCAGCCTCTATACCACCAAAAATCTGCGTAATGCCGAAGTTATCGAGTCGATGGGGATGCTCGATAACCTCATCAATCGTTGGTCGGTACGCCAGAAAAAAGTGCTGCTGCTGCAATCGATTGCCAGTGATAACGGCGGTGTGGTCAGCAATATTTCCAAATGCTTCCGGGTTATGTCGCAATCTCTGATCCTCGGCTTGGGCGCGCTGCTGGCCATCAATCATGAGATCAACCCGGCTCTGGTCATCGCCGGCTCCGTACTGCTGGGTCGTGCTCTGGCGCCGATCGATCTGATCATCGGTAGCTGGAAGGGCTTTATCGCTGCCCGTGGCCAGTATGGGCGTCTCAACGAAATGCTTTCGGTACTGCAGGCCGAGCCGCAGCGTATGGCTCTGCCTGCGCCGCAAGGCCACATTTCAGTAGAAAACATGATCGTCAGCGCGCCAGGTGCCCGCACCCCGATCATCAAAGGCATCAGTTTTCAGGTGCCTGCTGGCACTGTAGTCGGCGTGATTGGCCCGAGTGCCTCGGGCAAGTCGACCCTGGCGCGTGCGCTGTTGGGTATCTGGCCGGCGCAGCATGGCACTGTCCGTCTCGATGGTGCAGACATCAGCAACTGGAACAAGATCGAACTCGGCCCGCATGTCGGCTATCTGCCACAGGACATCGAACTGTTCGAAGGCACGGTGAGCGAAAACATCGCCCGCTTTGGCGACGTCGATGCAGAGAAAGTCGTACAGGCTGCCAAGGCGGCAGGCGTACATGAAATGATCCTGTTGTTGCCTGAAGGCTATGACACGGTTATCGGCAGCGACGGTGTCAGCCTGTCTGGCGGCCAGCGTCAGCGTATTGGTCTGGCCCGCGCCATCTACGGCGAGCCGCGTCTGATTGTTCTTGATGAACCAAACTCCAACCTCGATGAGGTGGGCGAGCGTGCCTTGTCTTACGCCTTGAGCTACCTGAAAGCCACTGGCGCGACCATTTTCGTCATTACTCACCGGACCAACATCCTGGCTGACCTTGACCGGTTGCTGGTGATGAAAGATGGCCTGCTCAACATGTTCGGCCCCACTGACCAAGTGGTTGCCGAGCTTGGCGCCAAGGCCAAAGCCCAACAGAAATCCACACAGGTAGCCCCAGCAGGCGCCGCGCCTTCCGGCGCCTGACAGGAAGATTGTCGATGAACCGAAATATGATTACTTCTGCGGCCGACAACTTCAGTGACCTGCCGACATCCGATAACAGCACCCGTAGATTGGGTTTTGCCATCGTCTTTGTTGTGTTTGGCGTCTTCGGTACCTGGGCCGCTCTGGCACCTCTGGACAGTGCTGCCAACGCCCCAGGCGTGGTGACTGTGCAGACCTATCGCAAGACCGTTCAGCACCTTGAAGGCGGCATCGTCAAAGAGCTGCTGGTACGTGATGGTGACATGGTCAAAGCGGGCGATCCGCTGATCGTTCTGGATGACTCCCAAGTCGGCGCCGAATACGAAATGAACCGTGGCCAGCTCGTCGCTGCCCAGGCCACTGAAGCGCGACTGCGTGCCGAGCGTGACGACAAGGATCACATCGACTTTGGCGATGCGATCGAGCCAGACTCTCAGCGCAGCAAAGAGGCTCAGCAGAGCGAAACCCAGGTATTCAATGCACGGCGTAGCGCCCGTCTGGGTGAAATTGCTGTTCTGCAAGAGCGGGTCGGTCAGCTCAACGAGCAGACCCGCGGCCTGGAGGCCATGATCGGCACCAAGCGTAACCTGGGTAAATCCTACAGCAGCGAGATCAATGACTTGAGCGCGCTGCTGGCCAAAGGGTTTGTCGACAAGCAGCGGTTGCTCGAAACACAGCGCAAGATGGACATGCTGCAGTCAGAGATCGCTGATCATCAATCGACCATTACCAAAACCCGTTTGCAGATCAACGAAACCAAGCTGCAGATCCTGCAACGTACCAAGGACTTCAACTCCGAAGTGGTCCGCCAACTGGCTGAGACCCAGACCAAGATCTACGACCTGCAAGAGCGTACCTCGGCCTACAAAGACCGCCTGAGCCGTATTGTCATCCGCGCACCGGAAGACGGTATGGTGCTCGGCATGACCGTGCATACAATTGGCGGTATCGTGCGTGCCGCTACGCCGCTGCTGGACATCGTGCCGTCTGTTTCCGAACTGATCGTAGAGGTCCATGTGCAGCCGGTAGACATCGATCGTATCGGCATCGGCAAGACCGCCAAGATCCGCTTCAGCGCTTTCAACAGCTCCACCACTCCTGAAATCGAAGGTGAAGTGGTGAAGATTTCTGCTGACCGCCTGACAGATGAGCGCACTGGCCAGCCGTACTATCTGGCGCGTATCAAGGTCACCGAAGAAGGACAGAGGAAGCTGGGCGATCGCAAGCTGCAACCGGGTATGCCCGCCGATGCACTGATCAATACCGGTGAGCGCACCATGCTGCAGTACATCTTGCAGCCAGCTCGCAATGCCATCGCCGAATCGATGATCGAGGAGTAATCGTGCGTCTGATTCCATGCATGATGTTGAGCCTGCTGGCATTGCAGGTTCAGGCCGCAGACGTGAAGACCGCCGTGCCGGACAAGCCCAAGCCCGCGCCTACCAGCGTCAGTGCCAAGGAATACTCGGCCGATTTGTTGTCGCTGTATCGCGAGGCGCGCCTTGAAGATCCACGGGTACTGGCCGCTTATGCCCGTGCCCAGGGAGGCAAGGAGCGTGCCCGCGAAGCCTTTGGCTCGCTGTTGCCGCAGCTCTCTGCCAATGCCGGTGCCAACCGGATCAAACAGGTCAACGCCCTTACCGACCAGATCTACAACAGCCAGAGCTACAGCCTCACCTTGTCCCAAGCGCTCTACAACAAGGCAGCCTGGGAAAACTGGCAACGCTACAAAAGCCTGGCCAAGCAGACTCAGTCGGAAACTGAAGAAGCCCAGGCAGAAGCCACCGTCGACCTGGCGACTCGCTACTTCGCTGCACTGGCTGCGGACGACGAACTGGAGCTGACCATCGCTGAGCGCAGCACCACGCAGAAAAGCCTCGACCAGGTGAGTGCTTTGTATGAGCGTCAGTTCGCCAAGAAAACGGACGTACTGGATTTGCAGGCACGGGTTGACCTGTTGGCAGCCCAGGAAGTGGAAAGTCGTAATCAGGTTCGCTTGAGCCGTGCCGCGTTGTCAGAGATTGTCGGGCGCCCGGTCACTGAAAAACTCAGCCGTATACGTAACGATGTACAACTCAAAGTGTCCGATGACAGTCTGGAAACCTGGGTACGTCAGGCCGTTGAAAGCAACCCATCGTTGCTGGCCAGCGTCAGCGGTGTTGAGGCCGCCGGTGCGGCGCTGCGTGGCGGTAAAGGTGGGCACTACCCGACCTTGAGCATGAATCTCAGCGCGCAAAACACCAACGAAGGCTACAACAACGCGTTGGCACCACGCACTGACAGTTATGTGGCAGGCATCCAGCTGTCAGTTCCGATCTATAGTGGTGGTTCGACATCGGCTCGCGTACGGGGTCTCTATCAGGATCAGGTGGCTGCCGAGCAGCAAATGGAAGCCACGCGTCGTCAAGTGGTCAAAGAAACCACCAATGCGTACTTGACTGCCGAGTCCAGTGTGGAGAAGCTGCGCGCCAACCGTAATGCTGTGTCATCGGCCGAGCAGTCGAGCATTGCGTCCCAGGAAGCGTTCAAATATGGCGTGGTCAATGCCGTCGACGTATTGACTGCAACCCAGAACGAATTCAAGGCACGTCGTGACCTGCTCAAGACGCAGTATGATTTCATTACCAATCTGTTCATTCTCAACCGCTGGTCCGGCAAGGTCTCCGATGACAGCGTTGAGCGTGTAAACGTTTGGCTGAGCAATAACAGCAAGACGGATACAGTCCCCGTCTCAGATCGGAAAACCAAACAATGAATGCACCTCGTAAATCCGCCATCGTTACCGGCATCACAGGCCAGGATGGCGCCTACCTGACCGAACTGCTGCTCGACAAGGGCTACAAGGTCTACGGCACCTACCGCCGGACCAGCTCGGTCAACTTCTGGCGTCTGGAAGAGGTCGGTGCGCTGAACAACCCGAATCTGGAACTGGTCGAGCACGACCTGACCGACCTGTCGGCCAGCATTCGCCTGCTGCAAAAGGCCGAGCCAAGCGAGGTTTACAACCTGGCGGCGCAGAGCTTTGTGGGTGTGTCTTTCGACCAGCCGATCACCACCGCCGAAATCACCGGCCTGGGCGCGGTCAACCTGCTCGAAGCCATCCGCATCGTCAACCCGAAGATCCGCTTCTACCAGGCGTCGACCTCCGAGATGTTCGGCAAGGTTCAGCAGATCCCGCAGACCGAAGCCACTGACTTCTACCCGCGCAGCCCTTACGGTGTGGCCAAGCTGTACGCGCACTGGATGACCATCAACTACCGCGAGTCCTACGACATCTTCGGTTCGAGCGGCATCCTGTTCAACCACGAGTCGCCACTGCGCGGCAAAGAGTTCGTGACCCGCAAGATCACCGACGCCGTGGCGCGCATCTCGCTGGGCCAGCAAGAGGTTCTGGAGCTGGGCAACATGGACGCCAAGCGTGACTGGGGCTTCGCCAAAGAGTACGTCGAAGGCATGTGGCGCATGCTGCAGGCTGACCAGCCGGACACCTTCGTGCTGGCCACCAACCGTACCGAAACCGTGCGTGATTTCGTCTCCATGGCGTTCAAGGCAGTCGACATCCAGCTTGACTGGAAAGGCACTGCCGACAACGAACACGGCATCGACACCAAGACCGGCAAGACCGTTATCCAGGTCAACCCGAAGTTCTACCGTCCTGCTGAAGTCGAACTGCTGATCGGCGACCCGGAAAAAGCCAAGCGCGTGCTGGGCTGGGAACCGAAAACCACGCTGGAGCAGCTGTGCGACCTGATGGTCAAGGCTGACCTTGAGCGTGTGAAGAGCGGTAAATCGTTCTAAAGCAACGAGCCTTACACAGAGCAAGCCTCGCAGCAACGGATCGCCTGCAAGCGATCCGTGACTGCGAGGCTTGTTTTTTAAGGCCGCCCCCTGCTGTGCAAGAGCGGCTTTAGCGGCAAATCTTGAGCCGCGAACACGACACCCCGGAAACCGCACCACCTGATGAACAGACTGCTCTTTGACGTTACCCGGCTTGTGGAATCTGGCCTGCATACTGGCATACAGCGGGTCGTCCGTTGCTTGTTGGCCGCCTGTGAGAGGCAATTCCCTGCACCGGGTTATCAGGTTCTGGCGGTTACTTTTCAGGGTGAACAGTGGCAAGCCTTCGCTACGCTGGCGCCGCATCCCTGCCAAGGGCTGGGTGAGCATCCACAACCTCAGGGTCAGCTCATCGAGCCAGGTGATGGCGATGTGTTGTTGATGTTCGATGCCTCTTGGTACACCGATCCATGGCCGGCGGTGGATGCCGCCCTGGCCCGCGGCGCACGCCTGGCGGGCATGGTGCATGACCTGCTGCCGCTGGAGCACGCCGAATGGTTTCGCGAGGGCCTTAAACAGCGCTTCGCTGAGCATCTGCACAACATGGCCGAGCGCGCCGAACAGTTGTTTGTCCCGACCCAGGCCGTGCGCGGTCGCTTGATTGCGCGCCTGGCCGGGCAGGGCCAAACCCCGCCGGTTGGCGTTCTGGCCCATGGCGGGGATTTTTGCGAGCTGCTGCCTGACACCGCGCAGTTGCAAGCGCTGCAAGCCAGCTTGCCAGCGCCGGGCACTGACAGCGATCCGCTGTATCTGGTGCTCGGCACTCTGGAGCCGCGCAAGAACCACAGCCTGGTGCTCGATGCCTTCGACGAACTCTGGGCGCGTGGTCATCAGTCACGTTTGCTGCTGGTAGGCAAGGTGGGTTGGCAAGTTGACCCACTTCTGGAGCGTCTGCACAATCACCCGCTGCTGAATCGGCGGCTGTTTCATGGTGCCAACCTCAGCGACCCGCAGTTGCGTTGGCTGATACGTCACTCTACCGCGCTGATCTACGTGCCCAAGGACGAAGGCTTCGGCCTGCCCGTACTTGAAGCGTCGATGCTGGGCTGCCCGGTGATCGCCAGCGACATCGCGGTATTGCGTGAAGCGGGTGGTCAATGGCCATGCTTCATTACCCCCGACAGCTTGCCTGAACTCATCACGGCCATCGAAACCGATGCCTGGCGCACGGCCAACCTGCCGGCACAGCGCACTTGGGATCAAGTGGCCCGACAACTTGGAACCTTCCTGAACATGGCGAACCGAGCCCAATGATGTCTGTTTTCTCTCTGCTGAAAGACGTCCTGCGCTTTCGCGGGCTGATCTACGCGATCACCCTGCGGGAAATCAAAAGCCGTTATGTCGGCTCCACCTTCGGACCACTGTGGTTGATCGTGCCGCCGGTGTTCATGGTGTTCATCTATACCGTGATCTTCGCTCGGCTGATGCAGGCGCGCATGCCCGGCATCGAACACCAGTACGCTTACAGTATTTACCTGTGTGCCGGCCTGATCACCTGGAACCTGCTGCTGGAGCTGGTCCAGCGTGGCAAGGGGGTGTTCCTCGAACACGCTAACCTGATCAAAAAGTCCAACTTCCCCAAGTTCATCCTGTTCATCCCGGTGGTAGCCGTGGCGCTACTCAACTCGATGATGCTGCTGTGCCTGGTGTTGATCTTCATGCTGGTGTCCGGCTACCCGCTGTCGCTGGCCACCCTGATGATTTTCCCGCTGCTGGGCATCACCGTAGTGTTGGGCCTGGCGGTCGGTGCGCTGCTGGCCACCCTCAATGTGTTTTTCCGGGACATCGGGCAAATCAGCGACGTGGTGTTCCAGGCGCTATTCTGGGCGACCCCGATTGTCTACCCGCTGAGCATTCTGTCTGAGCCGGTGCAACGCATCCTGTCCTGGAACCCGGTGTTCCCGCTGGTGCTCAACGCCCAGAAGGCCATGCTCGGCGAGCCACTGTCACTTTCACAACTGGTCTACCCGCTGGTGTTCGGCCTTGTTGTCCTGCTTCTGGCTGTGCTGCTGTACAAGCGCAGCTACAACGACCTTCTGGACCAGATCTGACATGACAATCCTCGTTGAACAAGTCGGCAAGGCCTACCCGAAACTCAAAGGCCGTTGGCATGCCCTGGGCACCTGGCTGGGGCTGTGCAAGCGTGACCAGAACTGGATCATCCGCAATGTCAGCTTCGAAGTCGGCGCCGGTGAGTCGGTCGGCATCGTGGGCGTCAACGGTGCCGGCAAGAGCACCCTGCTCAAGCTGATCACCGGCACTGCCATGCCGACCGAAGGCCAGATCACCACCACCGGCCGCATTGCCGCGCTGCTGGAACTGGGCATGGGCTTTCACCCGGAATTCACCGGTCGCCAGAACGTCGCTCTGGCCGGGCGCATGCAAGGTCTGGAGCGTGAGCAGATCATCGAACTGATGCCGGCCATCGAAGCCTTCGCCGAGATCGGCCACTACTTCGACGAGCCGGTGCGCACCTACTCTTCAGGGATGTTCGTGCGCCTGGCTTTCAGCGTGGCCACCGCTGTGCGCCCTGAAGTCCTGATCGTCGATGAAGCACTGGCCGTGGGCGATGCCTACTTCCAGCACAAGTCCTTTGCCCGCATCCGCGACTTCCGTGAGCAAGGCACCACGCTGTTGTTCGTGTCCCATGACCCGGGCGCGATCAAAAGCCTGTGTGACCGTGCGATCCTGCTCGGTGACCACAAGCTGTTGATGGACGGCAAACCTGACGAAGTCCTGGATTACTACAACGCGTTGATCGCCCGTAAGGAAGACACTGCACTGCAGGCCCAGGCCGTCAATGCGCCGTATGCCGGTCGCTCGGGCAATGGCAAAGCCCGTATCGAAGAGCTGGTGATCAGTTCCAACGGCAAGGCCGCACACATGATCGACGTCGGCGCGCCGCTGACCCTGACCTTGAAGATCAAAGCCAACGAGCCGATCTACGACCTGTCGCTGGGCTTCATGTTCAAAGACCGCACCGGCTACGACATCTTCGGTACCAACACCTGGCTGCGTGGTGAAATGCGCGACCTGGGCGTAGAGGCCGGTGTCGAAAAAACCATTACCGTGACCATTCCGGCCATGAACATCGGCCCGGGCAGCTACAGCCTGACCCTGGCCCTGCATGGCGGTGCCGACCACATCGATAACAACTTCGACTGGTGGGACAAGGCGGCGGTGTTCAACGTCATGGGCAACAGCAGCTACAAACACTTTGCCGGTGTGTGCGCGCTGGACGCCAGCTTCTCTCTGGATCGCTGAGGGCCGGCGGATAGGCGACTACCCGCTATGGTTTGGCATAGGACGAAAGCTTATATCTATATAGCTATATAGATAGCTATATAGATAAAAAGCTAGCGTGCTTCCGCTGCCGGCGCGACGCTGTCGGCACCCCGCGAGCGACGAGCCAGTGCGTTGCCCATGCGCATGGCAGGCACTTCAATGTACTTGTAAGTGAGTGCCGACATCCCGATCGTGCCGAGCAGCGCCACGATCATGTATTCGCCGGTATGCCAATTCTGCATCCACGCCATACCGCCGTGCTGGATCATCCAGGCCATGCTGTACATCACCACCGGGTGGAACAGGTACAGCGAATAACTGATCGCCCCCAACCAGGCCAGCCAGGCCCAGTTCAGTTTGCACACCGTGGCCAACAACAGAAAGCTCAGCACGCCGATGGCATACGGCACAAAGAAGTGAATGACCTTGATGTCTGCGTCGGCCTTCTGCGTGTAGTAAGTGATCGCCACCCCGGCGAACAGCAGCCATAAACCGACAAAGCCAAACACTGATAGCCTCGCCAGCAGCCCTGTCGCCTGGCCGTCGTACCACATACGAAACAGCGCACCCCAGAACATGATGCTCAAGTGCAGCGACAGCATGTTCAGCATGGGGCGGGGGGTAATGGGCAGCGGATGGCCGACAAATGACAGCAGGATCGGCAGCAGGGTAAAGGCGCTGAAGACAAAGATCAGCCCGATCAGCAGCAGCGGGTTACGCAATACGCCTTGGGCGAACAGCAGCACGCACAGGGCATAGAAAACCAGCTCGGTCTGCAAGGTCCAGTACTGGCCCTGGACGGAAGCATGACCGACAGCCTCCTGAATCATGGTCAGGTTCCAGAGGATGGTCGACAGCGAAATGTCTTTGTCCCAGAGGGTCCAGAAGGTCACCAGGCCAAACGGAATGGACAGCCAGTAAATCGGATACAGACGAAACAGCCGCTTGATCAGAAACTCCCGGCAACAGGCCCGGCGCTCGCCGCGCAGACTGGAAGGGATCACGAAGCCACTGACCGCAAAGAAAATCACCACACCGATGCGGCCGAAATCCACCAGCGCGGCGACATCGTGAAGCCGATCCTGTGCAGAGGGTGTGGCACTGAGCACAAACAACTCACTGGTGTGCATCCAGACCACCAACAACGCGGCAATCGCCCGCAGACTGTCGATATGGGAAAAGCGCGTACTCATAAATCATCCTTGAAGACACAAAGCCGCGGACTTGGCGGCGTTCTACTGAACAGGGCAGGGCTGCGAAACTCTTCGTAGCGGAACCTTTGTTCATAAATTGTGTCGGCAAGGTATCAGAATGGATACATGACCGGTAGCAACCGGCATGCAGGACCAAGACTCTGTCTCAGTGGGAGCCAGTATTTGCTATGGCTGTACCTCTGTATTCGTCGGCAAGCTCCCACCGGGTCGCGATGTGCTACACCACCCACACCAGCAAAACCCAGGCCCGCCGGGCGATCCCTCGACGTTGTTGAATCCACCTGCGTAGAATGTCGCCCTTTCTTATATATGTCATACACGCGTTGCGTGTGATGAACGCTTTGCCCGTACGGGCGGCTATCGGCCCTGAACGCACATAATGACCATTGATCTCAAAGAGCTGAAAAAGACCATCGTCGCTGAGGTAAACCGCCGCGAGTACGAACGTGTAGCGGCTTCGCTCGATTCCTCCAGTGCATCCGCCACCCTGCCCAGTGATCTGGTGCGTGATTTCGACCTGGTCGAGATCGAGCGCTACCTGCCGGCTCGCTATGCTGAAGTCACCGAAGAGCCAGCAGCCCCGGCTGCCAGCGCCGCACCACAAGCTGAAACTCAGGCCCAGCCTCAGCAGGCTGCCCCGGCGGCGCCGAGCCTGTACAACCGCCTGCGTCGCTTGCCGGTGATCGGCAAAGTCATCGGCCACTACCGGGTCATGCACCTGCTGACCCGTGCCCGTCAGCGCCCTGGCTCATTGCCGAAGAACATCATCTGGCTGCTGGCCCGTGGCGTGATTTACCGTATTCCGGGGGCTTATCGGATGGCTCACTTTGCCGTTGCCATGCGCCAGATGCCGGCGCGTATGAACGCGGCCGAGTATCACCTGGCAGACAACAACACCCGCCTGCGCAACATTGGCCTGCAGTTGCAGGAACAGATCAACCAGAGCCTTTACACCCAGGCCCTGGCCATCGAACAAAACGAGCAGTACCTGCTGGCCCGTCTGCAACGTCAAGAACAACGCCAGCGTGAACTGGCCCTGATGCTCGCTCAGGTGCAGAGCCAGACCTCGATCCCGGGCCAGGCCGTGGCACCGGCCCAGCGCCAGGCCGAGCCAGGCATGCCGCACGAGCTGTACCTGGAGTTCGAAGCTGAATTTCGTGGCTCGCGCGAGCTGATTCGTGAACGTCTGGCCGCCAACCTGCGGTTCTTCAGCGACAACGCCAAACGCTTCAGCGAGCCGGTGATGGACATCGGTTGTGGCCGTGGTGAGTGGCTGCAACTGCTTAAAGAGGCCGATATCCCGGCCATCGGCGTCGACAGCAACACCGCAATGATCCAGTGCTGCACCGACGCCGGCCTTGAAGCCTACGTCGGCGATGCCCTGCAATACCTGAAGTCGCTGCCGGCCAACAGCCTGGCCGGCCTGACTGCCTTCCACATCATCGAACACGTGCCGCTGGACGTGCTGATCGAAATCATCGACGAAGCCAAGCGCGTGGTACGCCCTGGTGGCGTGGTGCTGCTCGAAACCCCGAACCCGGAAAACCTGATCGTCGGCGCCTGCAACTTCTACGTCGACCCGACCCACCGCAATCCGCTGCCGCCGGCCCTGGTGGCCTTCCTGCTGCGCGCACGGGGGTTCGAGCGCGTCGAAGTCGATCGCCGTCATCCGGCGGACCCGAGCCTGCTGCTGCAAGGTGGCGAAGAAACCCTGACCGGCCCCCTCAACCGACTGCTGTTTGGCGCGCAAGACTACGCTGCCATCGGTTACGCGCCAGAACAGGATTGAAGCCAAGCCATGCACCTGATCATCTGCAATGAACGTCTGCTGTTCCGTTTTGGTGTCGACCGCGTGCTGCTATTGCTGGCCCAGGGCCTGAAAGCGGCCGGCTGGCGCATCACCTTCGTTGCCCACCGGGCCAACCACGATGTGCTCAGCCGCATCACCGACGACATCATCACCCCGCCTGAGCACAACGGTCCTTACACCGAACTCGACCACGTCACCGCGCAATGGCTGAGCGACAACCGCCGCCGCCTGACCGGTACTGAAACCAATGGCCGCGACGTCGGCCCGCAACACACCGTGGCACTGATCGGCGGCTGGCCGTTCTACGCCTCCATCGCCGTGTTCCGCCAGTGGGGCATTCCTACCGTGGCCCTGGACTGCGGCGGCGTGCCTTACGAAGACATGACCGGCCCGGCGCGTCTGGTTCAAGAACGCCTGCGCGCGCAGCGCCGTGAATACCTGCCAGAAGCCCGCGTGGTCACACCGATCAGCCACTTTGTGTCACGCACCCAGAGCCTGCCCGATGCCGGCCCCGACGTAGACATCGCGATGATCCACCTCGGCGCCGACCATCTGGCCGGTGGCGTTGATCAAAGCCTGTGGCAACACGGTAACCAGACCGTCAGCAGCATCAGCGGCGACGCCCACGACGGCCCGACCATCGTCAACCTGGGCCGCTGGGAAACCGGCAACTACAAAAACAGCGAAGGCCTTTACCCGATTGCCCGGCAGATCCTTGCCGTGCACCCCAAGGCGCGCTTTCTGGTACTGGCCACCGGCGACGAACTACAACTGCCCGACGACCTCAAGGCGCACATCCTGCCGCTTGGTCACCCCAGCGACGCCGAACTGGCCGACCTGATGGCCAACGCCGATCTGGGCATCAGCGTCTCACGCTGGGAAGGCTTCAACCTGCCGCTGGCTGAAATGCAGCAACTGCGCAAACCGGTGTTGGTGCTCGACATCGGCGCTCACCCGGAAGTCGCCGCGGCGCCGGAACAACGCTGCCGCGACGAACAGGAAATTGCCAGCAAAGCGCTGCGCGTGCTGGCCGGTGAACTGCTGACCGGCCCGGAGTGGGACGCGCACCTCGACACCTTCCTGCGTACCTTCACCTGGCAACGCACCATCGCCGCCTACGCTGAGCTGTTTGCCAGCCTGGGGCCGGTGTCTGATCTGCCGACCCCGCCGCTGGTCATCGACACCAGCGCCTGCCTGCGTGACACTGCCAACACCGGTGTGGCCCGTGTGGTGCGCAGCCTGGCGCGCAAACTGCAAAACTTTGGCAAACCGCTGTTCGTGACCTGGGACGAAAGCCTGCAAGCCTACGTACTGCCCAACGAACACGAATACAGCCTGCTTGGCGCCTACGGCGGCCCCCATTCCAACCCCGAGCACTACGTACTGCCGCGCTCCAGCGCCACCCAGCGCCAGGTGCTCGGCAAAAGCCGCGCCCTGCAAGGCGGCTGGTTGCTGCAAAGCGAAATCGTCTTTGAACGCCAAGGCCCGGCCCGCCGTGCAGCGGCCCGCGAGCTGGGCCTGCAAGTGGCGGCGATCTTCTACGACGCCATCCCGGTCACCCACCCTGAGTGGGTGGCTGACACCAGCATCCGTGACAACCACGCCGCCTACATGCGCGGCCTGGCCGAGTGCGACCGCGTGCTGCCGATCTCTCCGGATGCCGGCACCCAGCTGCAGGCCTTCTGGCAGCGGGAAAACATCACTCCGCATGCCCAGGTGCGTACCTGCTGGATTCCTGGCGAACTGACCGCTTCGCCGCGTGCCACCGTCGCGGCCGGCGCGCCCAAGGCCGGCGAGCCGCTGCGCATTCTCTGCGTCTCGACCCTTGAACCACGCAAAAACCACAAAGTGCTGCTGGCCGCCGTCGCGCACCTGGCCGCAGAACATCCGGACCTCGACTGGCAACTCGACCTGATCGGCAACCGCTATGCCGGTGCCGACCACATCGTCGAGGCCGTGCGTGAAGCCAGTGGCAAAGACCCGCGCATCACCTGGCACGGCGTGGTCAACGACGAGATCCTCAACGACTACTACGCCAAGGCCCATGTCAGTGTTTATGCCTCGCTGGTCGAAGGCTATGGCATGCCGATCGTCGAAAGCCTGTGGCACGCCCGGCCATGCATCTGCCACAACGGTGGCGTGATGGCCGAACTGGCCGCCGAGGGAGGATGCCGCACCGTCGACATGACCGCCCCGGCTGCCCTGGCCAACATGATCCACCAACTGGCTAGCCAGCCTGCGCTGTACCAGCAACTGGCCAACGAAGCCGTGGTGCGGCCAATCCTCACCTGGCGCAGCTACGCCCGTGACCTGCTGCGCCAACTGGCCAGCCACCAACCGCGCCGGGTGCAAAACAGCCTGCCGCGCCAGTGGCAACACCTGCTCATCGACCCGGCTGTGCCACTGGTCGACGACCCGGCACAACTGGCCCTGGCCGCACTGTTCAATCGCCAGCCGGCGCAATGCGCGCTGCTGATCGGTGACTTCGCCCCCTGGCTCACCAGCCTTGTTGGCCATCACCTCAAGCAGGCCTGGCACCTGACCGAAGGCGACAACAGCGGCCGCCTGCAACGCGAAGGCCGCCTGAGCCGCCTCGATGCGCCCGTGACTGACAGCCTGCCGCTGCTGCTCAACGAACTGAGCGACAACGACATCAACACCGACCTGATCATTCTCGGCGCTGACCACAGCGACAGCCTCGACGTACAACGCCTGCTCGCCACCTACATCACCGGGCAAGACACCGAAGGCCTTCTATTAATAGAAGGAGAGGGCGCTGCCCTGACCGCACTCGCCCTGGGGCTGGGCAATGAACCAAGCATCGACCTGCCCGGTCTGAGCGGCTACCGCTACCCGCACACAGTAATAAAGGAATAAAACGGCCTAGGGCTTGATCGACACACCCGTAGGAGCGGCTTTAGCCGCGAACAGCATCAACGCTTTCGGGGCCAAAGCGGATCACCGCCCAGCCCCTCCTACAAGGTGATACTGATCAGTCAAAAGATTGTGGGGGCTGGCCAGCCGGGATGCCGGACCACCCACTGCAGCATGACCCTGGTAGGAGCGGCTTCAGCCGCGAACCGCATCAACCGCTTCGGGGCTAAAGCCCCTCCTACGGATCCGGGCCCATGCGCAATGTCACTGTGTAATACCGTTGTACAAGCAACCTGTGAACCGCCGCGAACCCGCCAGGCCCCCACACCCAAGAGACATAGCCTTAAATGAAAGTCCTGGTCATCTCGAACTTCTTCCCGCCCCACGTCATCGGTGGTGCTGAAATCATCGCCCACCACCACGCCGTGGCCCTGGCCCAGCGTGGCCACGAAGTCCGCGTCCTGGCCGGCGACAACAGCGCCGACCTGCCCGGCTACCCGGTCAACCACGATGAAGTCGATGGCCTGCCCGTCACCCGCATCAGCCTCAGCCGCCTGGACTTCGCCGCCACCGGCAACAACGTTGCCCACCCCAAGGTCGAACGCATCTTTCTCGACCTCATCGAGCAATGGCAACCCGACGTCCTGCATGCCCACCACATCGTCGGCCTGTCACTGGGCATCCTGCAACTGGCCCGCGCCCGCGGCATCCGCGTGGCCCTGACTCTGCACGACCACTGGGGCTTTTGCATCAACAGCACGCGCATCACCCGTCATAAACAGCTGTGCCAGGACAGCACCCAGTGCGCCAGCTGCATCCATGAAATCCATATCGACGAAACCCTGGTCCCGCAACGCCTGCGCCAGGACTACATGCGCTGGCAGCTCGACGCCGTTGACCACTTCATTTCGCCCAGCCACTACCTGGCCAACCAGTACATCGCCAACGGCATCAATGCCGAACGCATGCACGTGATCGCCAACGGCATCGAGCTGAGCCGCTTCAAACACGTCAAACCCGCTGCCCCTGAAAAACGCCTGAAGATCCTCTTCACCGGCTACATGGGCGACCACAAAGGCGTGCCCACATTGCTCGAAGCCGTGGCCCGTCTGCCCCATGACAAAGTGCACCTGGACATGGTCGGTGATGGTCATCAGCTAGCTAGCTATATAGCTAAGATAGCTAGCATCGCCCCCAACGTGTCTGTGAAGTTCTGGGGCCGCATGCCCAACAGCCGCATTGCAGAGCGTTTCGCCGACGCGCATGTGTTTGTGTTGCCCTCGGTTTGCCCCGAGAACCAACCCGTCACCATCACCGAAGCCATGGCCAGCGGCCTGCCGGTGGTGGCCTCGCGCATTGGTGGGATCAGCGAACTGGTTGCAGAAGGGCACACCGGCTGGCTGGCCGAACCGGGCGACGCCGCCGACCTGGCCGAACGCCTGGGGTACTACATCGAAAACCCCGAGCAGATCGCCGCCCACGGCCAGGCCAGCCGCGAGCGCATTCAGGCATTTGCCTTCGACCTGCAAGTGGACCACCTCGAAGCCTTGCTGGCCGGCCCCGCCACCGAGCGGCCCGAGCCACTGCGGCTGATCGCCTGCCACGGCGCACCCAAGGCCGAAACCTTTGCCGCCGTGCTGAACGAAGTGGCGCCGACCCCCGCCAACCGCCCGCAACCGGCCAGCCAACCGTGCTGCATCCCGGCCACCTGGCTGACCCCGGAGCAGGCCGACCTGCTGTGGGTGGCCGGCCCCATTGCCGGTGACCCTGTCACGGCGCTGAAACACATCGAGGCCTATCGTGCCGCAGGCAAACCTGTTCTGGTGGACGAGCGCAACGTCGCAACGGCCCGCCAGCTAGACGACGCGCTGCTGCTGCGCGGCGCCCAACAGGTTGCGACCGGCATGGGCATCCTGCTGCAACAGATCTAAGCATAGGTCTGCCAGAGCTAAGCCCGGCCTCAAAAACCGGGCGTAAGCCGCTCTTTTGGCTCAGAAAAAAAAACTTTACATCTGGTAGGAAATACTGGCTTAGTAATGGCCGATTAATGCCAAAACAGCATGATCGGCGCTTCATAGGCAGGTTCTATCGCAGGGGGTCAAATTGCTCGATATAAGCTATCAAGTAAAATTTCCTACAAATCTATGCGATTTTTCCTACCGTAACAGCTGAGAAGCACGAATAGCTATGCTAGAGTGCCGCCTAAGGCTGCACGGAGTGCTGGGCAGCTGATGAGGGGACAGTGATGTCCTTTCAGTTTTCAGCTTCTTTTTTATAATGAAACCTGGAGTTTTAAATGGCTGCTGCAACCTATTTCGACCAAGTACAACAACTGTACATCGCCTACTTCGGCCGTCCAGCTGACCCAATTGGCCAAGCCTTCTGGGCTAACACCATCGACCAAGCCAACGGCAGCATCGCTGCAGTTCTGGCTGGCTTCTCGGCTTCCGCTGAGTCGCAAGCTCTGTTCGGCAACAAGTCGACCATCGACAAAGTAACTGCCATCTACCAGAACGCCTTCAACCGCGCTCCTGAGCCTGCTGGTCTGGCTTTCTGGGTTGCTCAGATCGATTCCGGTCGTGTTACTCAAGCTCAAGCTTCGTGGACCATCCAGCAGAACGCTGGTGCTGGCGACGCTGCTGCCGTTCAGAACAAGCTGACCGCTGCTAAAGCGTTCACTGCTCAGATCGACACCACTGCTGAGATCCAGGGCTACCAGGGTACTGGCGCTGCTGACGTAGCTCGCGCTTTCCTGCAGACCGTTAACTCGAACAACGCTACCGCTACTGCTGCTGTAGCTGGCGCTGCTTCTGCTCTGGCTAACGCTGTTGCCAACGGCGGTACTGGTTCGACTTTCAACCTGACCACTGGCGTTGACACCCTGACCGGTACTTCGAACAACGATACTTTCGTTGCTGACAACACTGGTACCAACAAGGTCCTGAGCGCTGCTGACACCATCAATGGTGGTGCTGGCGTTGACACTCTGAAAGTGTTCCTGGCTGCTGGCGACACTAGCTTCGTCAACCCAACTCTGAACAGCGTTGAAAACGTAACTATCAACGGCGGCGCTGTAACTGCTTACACCGCTGCTGCTGGTACTACTGGTCTGACTATCGAAGCTCCTGTTTCGGTTGGCGCTACTTACACTGTTGCTGGCCAAGCCGTAACTCTGAAAGGCTTCACCGGTACTGCTGGTACTACTACCATCGCTTCCGCTGCCGCTGACACTGCTGCCAACGTCACTCTGAATGGCTGGGGCACTGCTGCTGCTGTGCAGACCGTTGCTCTGACTGGTGCCAACGTAGCTACTGCTAACCTGACTGCTACTGGCGCAAACAGCGTTATCGCTCTGAACGGCACCGCCGCTCTGCGTACTCTGAACGTAGCTGGTGACAAAAACGTACAGGTTGCTGTAGACGCTACCGGTTCCGCTGCTCTGACTTCTGTCAATGCTTCGACTGCCACTGGCAACGTTAACGTTGGTCTGGCTTCCGGTGCAGTTCTGGCTGCTGGCTTCACCTTCACTGGCGGCGCTGGCAACGACATCCTGTCCCTGTCTGCCACTGGCCTGACTAACCTGACCGCTGGTTCTCAGCTGGACGGCGGCGCTGGTAACGACACTCTGTTCATCAACAACGCTGGTGCTCTGGTTGCTGCTGACTACGCCAAACTGAACGCTGTTAAGAACTTTGAGTCGCTGGGTCTGGGTTCTGCCCAAACTGTTGACGCTTCTCAGCTGACCTCGTTCAAGTCGTTCACTCTGAACACTGCTGTTGAGACCATCAACAACGTAGGTACTGGTTCGACTGTCGTCTTCGGTGCTAACAACACTAACTCGGTTCTGACCTCTGCTGTTGGCACCAACGCTGTTGAGCTGGTTGCTGGTCAAGCTGGCGCTGCTGGCGTAACTGTAGCTGGTCTGACCCTGACCGGTCTGAACACCATCGGTCTGACCTCTAACGGTACTTCGGCTAACACCGTTGGCCTGAAGAACGTCGACAACAGCTCTGTAACTGTTAAAGGTGCTACCGACCTGACTCTGACTCTGGCTGCTGGTACTGCTACCGGTTCCAAAGTCGACGCTTCGGCTTTCACTGGCAAGCTGACCGTTACTGGTTCGGACTTCGCTGACATCCTGATCGGCGGCGCTGGCGCTGACACTTTCAACGTTGGTAAAGGCGGTGACACCATCACCACCGGCGCTGGCGCTGACGTTGTCAAGTTCACCAGCGTGGACCAGGCTACTGCTGCTAACCTGACCACCGTGACTGACTTCACTGCTGGTACTGACAAGCTGAACATTGCTGGCATCGTTGCTGGTACTCCTGCTGTCACCGCTACTGCTGTGAACGTGTCGACTGCAACCACTCTGGCTCAGGCTCTGGACCTGGCTGCTGCTGCTGATGGCAGCACCAACAGCCAAGTCAAGTTCTTCCAGTTCCAGTCCAACACCTACGTTGTTGTTGACAACACCGCTGGTGCTACCTTCGCTGCAACTGACGCTGTCGTTAAACTGTCGGGTACTGTTAACCTGACCGCTACTGACTTCGTTCTGGCTTAATCTCTTCTGAGAAACGCCCTTGCTTCGCAAGGGCGTTGCCAATAAAAAACCGCTGCCTTTCGGGGCAGCGGTTTTTTTTACCTCATATTTGACCGAACGTTAATAACCATTAAACGTCGTTAGTCAAAGCCCGGCAAAACTGAATGTTTCACTGCCACCACTGGCAGGCACTTCAGCAGTTCTTTTACGTTGCTGCAACAATGCGGCCAGGAACTTGATCTTGCTCATGGACAGCAGTTGCGCGTAAGCCACGGGCAGTGCGTAACACTGACGCAATTCCAGAAAGGCAGCGTCTGGCAGCTGGTTTAGAGCTTTTTCGTTGATCTGATACAGTCCATTGACTGCTATCTGCTCTCCATCCACCTCCACCCCTAGCGGCCATGGGGTCAGCAAGTTGTGTTCGGCCAGCTTCGCACTGATCAGGTTGGTCAGCGGACGGCTGGTATAGAACTGCTGTACTTGTGCAAACGCTTTGGCTGTCGCTTCGGCCACTTCACCTTCTGCTGTAAAAAATGGATAGCCCTGTGGATCATCTGCCTCTGTAATGCAGCTTTCATCCACACACAATGCTTGCTGCCCACTCTCGTTATCCAACAATCGCAGGTCGAAAGGGCTGCTGCGATAGGCGACAGGCATGTACTCGCCAATCCATTGGTGGCTTTCGGAGACCAAAAGGTTTTCGCCGCTGCGAATACCCATCAGCACCACCATGCTGAACTGGTCATCGATCTTGATGAACCCGATAGGCAGCGTTTCTGCGGCCATTGTCACTTCACTGACCAGCAAGGGGGTTACGTTGTCGGCTTTGGCGAAGACCAGGGACGGATGAGGCCGCCAGCGTTTATCGCCAAGGAGAGAGTGACTGACTGGGATATAAGACGGCATTCAAAGGGCTCCAGGGAGAAGTAGATTTTTGCAGTTCATTCAATACGCGTGATAGCGCAGCGGTTTAATACACGAGTGTGGCCAAGTCTAAGCCAGCCGTCACTGCAGAAGGGAGTGTTGAGCGAAGGAGAAAGCTACCCGACTGGTGTCGGGCAGCTCATATTCAGCCGTCGGGTACGCCTCTCAGGCAATACGCAGGGCCTTGAGAATGGGCAGTTTACGTTCTGCGAACGTAGTGGCTTGCAACGTAAGCTCTGCGATATTTTCTTCAGCGGTTTCCAGAGGCTTACCCTCCTTTAACAGGCGCTGTCCCTGGACCGAGAGTGTTTGCCATGCCCACTGTGCCCAGTCGGCTGGCTGCTTCTTGCCCTGACGCAGCGCAATCAGGAAAAGTTGCTGGAAACGTTCGACCACCACACCGCCACCCGTGAGCGGGCTCGCCAAAAGGCTGATTTTGCTTTCGTAAGCAGATTGCTGGCAAAGGTGCTGGTTTAGCAGGTTGCAGCGTGATTGAACCTGTTTCTCGCTTTCTTCGCTATGGCAGGGAGCGACTGCATCCATACCGACCAACACCGTAAGGGCTTGAAGCATTACTTGATAGGTGTGTGTCGGTACGTTTGACAGCAATTGACTTACGGTCTTCGGTGCATAACCTTTGGCAGCCAAAGCCTCCATGATGGGAACATAGATTTCCCCTTGAAGCGTGGCTTCGCCGCTAAGCGTCGAAACTTTAGAGCTGATTTCATCGATCGGCTTAAGTAATACAAAACGCGTTTCAAGCACACGCGAAACTTGCTCTGCTGAGGAGAGCCGTGTCGCACCCTTGGTGAAAATATCTTTTCTGAATTGTTGATTTACAAAATAGTCCCGAATCTGCTCTCGCATGATTGGGTTATCAATTGTGCTCAAGAAGGCTTGCCCCTCCGCACTCAAATTGATGGCGTCCACTGTATCGAAAGGAACAGCACTGCCCGTATAGTCTACTTTCGCTGGAGACAACGCATCTACCACATCAGTAAAGTACATGCAGTTCCATTCACGATTGAAGTATTCATGGGCCACGTAATGGCGATCCTGCCCCATGATTTTTTTCAGCTTTTCGTCAAGACCTGGTATCGACTTAGCGTAAATCGGATTGGCGGCCAGCAATGACTCTGAAAAATTGAGCGCCTTTTCTACTCGTGCCGAGTGGTCACTTGAGTGAGGCATGAACCGATCATGCAAGCTGAATAGCTGACGCAGTGGGGCTGCTGGCGACCAGCCTGGAAAACAGTTATAGCTGTTGTACAGCACGCCTCCCGGCTTCAGATGCCGACGTACAAACTCGACGATTTGCTTGTGATGATCACGACTCACCCATGTCCAGATACCATGCAGGCTGATGCTGTCGAACTGCGGCAGGTCATCCCGGGCCAGCAGCTGTTCGAAGCTGTCGTCATACAGACGCGGGTTCTTATCGTAACTGGCAGCCAAGCTGTTGGCATGAGCAGCCTGTGCTGGATTGAAGTCCGTACCTACATAGCTGCCAGGGTTGGCAGCGGCGTGGATATTGATCGACACGCCTTGGCCGAAGCCCAGCTCGCAGTGCACAGGATTGGTGCTTTCAACTGGAGCGAAGCCACGTAATAACAAGCAGAAACGCTGGAAAACCGGGTTGATTTCCCGGTAATAGCCGTAGGTGTAGCCAACGTCCGTAAAGTAGCCTTCGTTCCAGGTACTGCTCATGAATCATGTCCTTTTGTATCGTGTTGGTAAGGGTTTTTCTTATAGAGGCAGAGGAACTTGCCTACAAGAAAAAAGTCGTTTTCGTGCTTATTTTCCGTTGCTTGGCGTTGCAACAGGTTGATTACGAGCCGCTTCGTAGCCATGTAAGGGAAATCATCCCCTCATTCGACCGGAGCCACCCGTGACCCAAGACGCCGTACAGACCATTGAAGCGTTAGCCCTTCAACGCATGACCACGGAGTTCGACGAGATCCAGGACCGCTTGCGGCTGGTCGGTGAGCTGGCCAATGGCGAGCCGCTGGTGCTGTGGGTGAGCCAGCGCATGATCAAGCGAGTCATCCCGGCGCTGGTGCAGTGGCTTCAGCCTGCTTCTGAGGGTGCTGGGCCGGATTACCACACCGAGGCGGTGCAAAGCTTCGCTCAACAGGCTGCTGTGGCGCAGCTGGCGTCTCAGGGCGCCGCGCCGGTTCAGGTGCCTGACCAGGTGCCGTTGCCTGCCGGTAGCCAGTGGCTGATCGACAGTGTCGACCTGCTGCGTACCCCGGATGTGCTGGGGCTGGTGTTCAAGTGCGGTGAGTTGAAGGCCTCGCTGTTGTTGGCCCAACAGGATCTGCGCCAGTGGCTGGCGATTCTGCATTTGCTGTGTGGCAAGGCCGAATGGACGCTGGATGTATGGCCAGAGTGGATTGCCGAGAGTGCGCCGGGTGAGGTGCGCTGGGTGAATGCTACGGTGCATTGAGGTTTTGACCAGGGCTACTTGAGACGCAGCAAGTGCGGGCATGCTGCTGCAGCATGCTTGTCGTTTGGCTGCTCTCAAGGCTGAGAATGGCTGATGGTGTGCCTGTGGATAAACAAGTGTGTGAGAAGCCGCTTGCCTGCGTTTCAAAACAAGAAAACCGCTCTAGATCGGACGTTTTCAACCATTAAAAAATAGCATGTCGCTTAAATAATGCCATTTCCGTACTTTACACATCAGACAAGCTGAATCCGGTACTTTGCACACGGAATTCCGTACCTTGCACATAGAATTCCGTACCTTGCACATGAAATTCCGTACTTTGCACATTCATCCACAGGCTCATTATTCCCGCAAGGCCACGTCTTTCAAGGGCTGTAGAGTTATCCACAAGCGCTAAATGGTTTTAAATGGTTTTTAAATAAAAATCTAAAAGGTTTCGGCGCCAAAACCGGTTAGCCGCAGGTTGTTTTCAGTGACAAGTGGGATCAACCCACCTGTTCTGCTACGCGGAGGGCTACACAGCGCTGATTCTGCGGTAATTATTTATAAAAATAGAAATATCCTACATGCCTTTAGAATAAAACCTAATTGGCAGTCCAACTTTCCTATCAATAACAAAGCACCTTTCTGATTTTTCTGATTTGCCATCACCCTTACCATTGCAACCCTTCCAGACCCCGCCGAGCGTGTCAGCACGAGACCCACCATGCCGCCCAATTCGCACGCTCGCCGCATCGCGCTGATCCAATCCAGGAGATCGCAAAACCGCACGCCGGAAGAGTCTGCAACCGGAGTGGCAGCAGGCCATGTTGACTCGATGCCAAGTGACACGCCCCCTGACGAGCCTGCGTCAGCCGCTGCCAACCGCAGCCGACGCATATCGAGCACCGCCGAGCCAACAACAAAACGCATCAGATTCTGCCCCGACGTGAAGGTGCGTACCATCATTCCCCAAGGCTATGAAACCAGCATGCGTGACCATCGCATGCTCATGGACTTGATGCTTTATCGTTTGTCCAGAAAGGACACCCAAGCCAGTACGATCATTCATTATCAATTACCCGATGGTCATGTAAGAGTGGCATCCGGTCTCTATGGTATGGCAACGATCTGGGATTATGACCTTGTATTGATAGGGCTGTCCCAACTCTGCGAGTTAATGAATTTATATCGTGCAGGAAAAACGAACTACAAGCCTGACCCCATCATCAAACTTAATATGTGTGATGTATTGCACGTCTGCAAAAAAGGTGATGGCGGAAGTCAACGTACAAAAATAATTGAAGCCCTGCAACGATTGAACAGCACCCATATCAGTGTCAAGCGAACTTATAAAGTTGGCGATGTTTTAAAAACACATAATTTCGGGGAAAATCTTATTTCCTCATACCGGGTTGTCAGCAATCCCAAGAACAGTAAAGTCGAGTCTATCGAGATCGGCATAAACGACTGGATGTACGCTGAAATTACTTCGGCCTGTAACCCCGACGTACTGGTCGTCCATTCGGATTACTTCTCGATCAGCCAGGGAGTGGGGCGTTTCATTTACCGGTTGGCCCGCAAGGCGGCAGGTCAGGACATGGCTGAATGGGGTTTCAAGACCCTCTACGAGCGCAGCGGCAGTCTGGGCACAATCAATGAGTTCTATCGCATATTGAGAAAGCTCATCAAGGCTCAATGCTTGCCTGAGTACACGCTGGAAGAGAAGCCGGGGAAGATGGGGCCGCTGCTGCGTATGACCTATTTCCCCAAAAATGAAGGCGCTCCAGTGGTTGAGGCTCTGCAAGCGTGCGAGTCAGTGTCAGACGCTGGATAGGTTCAAGCTGTGTACGGTGGAGGAACAATGGGAGCAATTACAGCCACCAGTCAGCCTTCGGCCGTTCTGGATTTCTTCGGTAACGAGCCTGCGCAGCCACTGCCCAGGTTTGCTGCCGAGCATTTGAACAGCAAGGATGGTCAGGTCCCAAACGATCACAGTGTCGATTTCCGGGTCAACGGCCGAGCGGCGAGGCTTACGCTGGTCCCCGGCACGTTTTATCCGACGAAAACCAGCAAACCGATGCGCCGCTACCCTGGTGTGAAGGAGCAACTGGTCGAACAGTCGCTGATTCAGCATGCGGCCCTTCAAGAGCAGATGGCTAATGGCGACACGTCGTCCTCTGTCAACTTCACCATCAACGCTTTGGGTCGGCAGCTCAAAGCCATGGGTAGCACGATGAGCAATACGCAGATCCGCCAGGCGTTGGATGTGCTTTCCAGCACGGTGATGATGCTTTCGTATGGCGATGATTTACAGCTGGAGCATCGCGGCACGCTGCTTTCGGCATTTGGCCGCAATACGTTGAGCACGGCAGGTGGCAACAATGGAGACGATATCTGGTGCGTCAAATTCCACGCCCTGATTGCTGAGTCGATCTTCAACGTCAATTCTCGACAGTGCCCGGTTGATCGCTTGAAGCATTACAGCCCGGTGGGTGCTGCACTGCTGCGCCGGATTCATTGCATTGAGGCTTCAGGAAGAAAGCCTTATCAATTCACCGTCCAGGAAATGAAAATGATCGCTGCTGGTTTGAGCCACATTCGGCTGGCGGGCAGCATGCAGGCGATCAGGAAGGAGCTGGAGCGGATGCAGGCGGATCACTACCTGACTTGCTTTGCAGTTGAAGATGTTTTCCCGCCAGTTCGTGGTCGTGGCCGCCCTGTGCCGATTGATTATCGCGTGACGCTTTATCCCGGTCCGCAGTGGATCAAGAACATGAAAGCTGGCTCGTCCCCGAGCCTATGAAAATACCCCACGAAGAAATCTGTAAATCCAACGCGCTCATCGAGGCGTCTTACACGCTCTCAGTCGCGGAGCAGCGGATCATTCTGGCCTGCATCGCCCAGATTGATCATGGCTCGCCGGTAACGGACCAGGTGATCTACAGCGTCCCGGTCGCCAGCATCGCCAAAGTGATTTGCTCGTGTAGCAAGTCGATCTATAAAGAGCTCCACGAGGCCGTGCACAAGCTGCGCCAGCGGGTTGTGAGCATTGAGCTGGCACCCAATAAGACTCTGGAAGCCAGATGGGTGCAGAGCATCGTCTACAGGGAGCAAGAAGGGGTCATTGACCTTCGCTTCAACAAAGACATGCTGCCGTTCCTGGCCGGTCTCAAAGAACCGTTCGCTCGTTACAACTTTTCTGATGTGGCCAGGATGACCAGCACTTACAGCCTCAGGCTGTTCGAGATGTTGGTCCAGTACACGAGCATCGGCTCCAGAGATATCGCCCTCGTAGACCTGCGCAAATGGCTCCAGCTGAACGACAAGTACGCCTTGATGGCTGACCTGCGCAGGTACGTGATTGAGCCTGCCATCAGCCAGATAAACAAGCACAGCCCGTTGCAGGTACGTTACGAGTTCAAACGAAACTGCCGAAAGATTACTCATTTGCATTTCATCATCGGCCACAAGCAGGTGCCCGCTGCCGGGGCTCAGCTTGTCCTTGAGACGCCACGCTTTGAGCCTTATGAGGGCATGACCGAACAGCTTTTTGCTTATGACCCGGCACAAGCACTGGACGGCCCGGAGGCCATGGCGGTGTTCATTGCCGATGCGCTCGATACCGGCGATACGGCTTATATGGCCAAAGCAATGCGCGTGGTCGCTCGCGCCAAAGGTATGAACGAGTTGGTCAAGGAAACCGGCCTGGCCCGAGAGCTGCTTTATGAGTCGTTTAGCGATCAGGGCAATCCGACGTTAAAGACGATGCTGGCGGTTATGCGTGCGCTGGATGTGGAGTTGACTGCTCGGCCGTACGAGCGATAGACCCTCACCGAGTGGTGTTTCATCTTCCAATAATTATGTGTCTGGCTTGGCCCTTTCACGAGCAAGCTCGTTCCCACAGTATTTCAAATCACAACCGCACTGTGGGAGCGACCTTGGTCGTGAAGGAGCCAGTGGGGGCATTGCATCTGTTGTGCATGTTCTGCCGCTTTCACGAGCAAGCTCGTGCCCACAGTATTTCAAATCACAACCGCAGTGTGGGAGCGACCTTGGTCGCGAAGGGGTCGGTGAGAACACTACATCTGCTGTAACTATCACGCCGCCCCAACCTCCCTGAAAAATTCAGTCAAACCCTGACCCGCCCCAAATCAAACTCAGCCGATAAGGTCAGCCTCCACCTTCAGGAGGCATAGATCATGTCGGGTAAATCTCGTGCACACAGTCTGCGCAAAGGACGTTTTTCCGGGATTGGGCATGCCTACATGATTACCGCCACCGTGCATGAACGGGTACCGGTTTTCAGCGACTGGTGCCTGGGACGGCTGCTGGTCGCCGAGCTGCGACAGGCAAAAGCCCTTGGCCTGGCCGATAGCTTGGCTTGGGTAGTGATGCCAGACCATTTGCACTGGTTGCTGGTGCTGCGCGACGGGTCACTGGCCCAGGTGGTGCAGCGGGTCAAATCCTGCAGCGCCATTGCGGTTAACAAAGCCCGTGGTGGCGCAGGGCAACTGTGGCAGGTCGGCTTTCACGACACCGGTGTACGTCGTGAACAGGACCTGAAGCGTTTGGCCCGCTACATCATCGCCAACCCGCTACGAGCGGGGTTGGTTGAGCGGGTAGGGGATTATCCGCTGTGGGATGCAGTTTGGCTTTGATCCCACTACATTTCGGGCCATTGCGGCGGTGTGTTTTGGGAATGATCTTGGTGGGAACGAGCTTGCTCGTGAAGGCGGTATTCCTGACCCCCGGAATGATGCAGCGTCTGGAATGGCCCCTTCACGAGCAAGCTCGTTCCCACCGGATTTCAAATCACAACCGCAGTGTTGAAACGGCCGCCAAGCCAAATACAGAAATCTTCCAGTCATTGTATTTCAGCCATATCGCACGATATTTCGGCCTGTTTCCGCCGGTGATTGCAAGACGCCGCCCTTTATCTTGAAGGACATTTCCGAGAAAATCCCGACCGCTTGTGCCCATGAACTTCGGCTACTACTCTGCCGCCGTCGCTGCAAATTCAGCGATCAGGTTTGGTAGACCTGATGTCATAAGCGCAAGGCGCCACCTTTTCCGGCGGCGTTTTTTCGGCCTGCCGTTTATGGCGGCCGTGCGTGAGGCGCCTTCGGGCGCGCCGGGTGCCTATGACCGGTTCTACCAACTTGTGCACGGTCGCCGCCCGGCGTTTGGTAGCAATGGGTGACGACTCTTAATTAGAGTTCATAGGAGTAATACCCATGATAAAGATCGTCCCGGATCCACCCCCTGATGATTCCTCTCTTACAAGCCTCGAATGTCGTGTCGCGCATGCCGTGGAGCTGCTGCGCTGTGCCACGGCCACGGCCTATGAAAGCGCCGACAACCTGCAAGGCCCGGCGCGTCATTTGGCCATGGCGTCCATGCATCTGATCACCCAGGCGCACCTGGTGCTCGATCAGGTGCTCAACCAGTGGCCCGTCGTGCGCCGCGATGTTGAGGCTCAAGAGCAACTGTTGGTCTGACAGTTTCAGACCCGTCCTTTGTGTTGTGTGTGTTGTGTACTGTGAGCGCTGGACAAACCCCGCTGCCCGATAAGGTAGCGGGGTTTTTTAGTTTCTGGTGGGCGTACAGGCGAGGCCAACACGAGTCTGTGTCTGGCCCGGTACAACAAAAAACGCCGCGGCCTTTCGGACCGCAGCGTTCTTGTGGTGCTGGAGCAAAGGCGGGCGTGGTTAAACGCTGTCGATACCCAGGCCATCGATGCCGATGTTTGCTGCGAAAGGCTTACCGGTTAATTTGATCACCGTGTCACCTGCGGCATACGAGGTGCCGGCACCATCGGACTCGACGTAGATGTAGGTATCATTTCCGAAAATAGTCACGGTCAACCCGTTGTTTTGGATGTTATCGGCGGCCAGCTGATTCAGGACTTCAGTAAGGGTGGAGAAGCCGGACGAAGTAAAGTCCTGAACACTATTCAGGTTAGAAGCGACTGCGACCAGGCCATTGATTTCGATGGTATCGAGACCGCTTGTCCGGTAGTCGGTGATGGTCGTCAGGGCGGTAGCGGTTGAGCTACTAACACCTCCGGTCACGACGATGTTGAACACGTCCGAACCACCTCCACCGGTCACTGTATTCCCGGCTTTGCCTACGGTGATCTGGTCGTTGCCCGATCCACCCACAAGGGTCAGATGGGCGTCACTTTCATTGCGCGCGTCGATCGAGATTGCACTGGTTACACCGAGGCCACTGATGGTCAAGGTTTTGCCTGATGTGACGCTACTGTCTTGCAGGGTCAGGCTGTTACCGGCCACGTTGGCCAGGTTGATTGTGGTGTTGTTTGCAAACACCACATTGTTTAGCGAAGCGGCAGTGATCGCGTTCTGCAGGGTCACCGTGGTCAGGTTGGCTGCTGACAGAGCGGTGTTGGCGGTGATGGCCTCCAGTACCGTTTGCGTGTCGGCCAGATTGCCAGTGAGGGTGGTCAGGCTGCCAGCGGTGACCAGGCCAGTGGTTTTACCATCGATGGCTTGCAGGGCTGCTGCGTTGGCACTGGTATCGGTCAGGGCTACGGTCACGCCCGCATTGTGCGTGAACGCGGTGCCGTCACCGGTCACCAACAGTTGTGTGGCCTGGGCGACGGTTGCATTGGTGATCGAGGTAATCGACGAGCCGTTCACCAGCCCGGTCGTTGCCCCGTCGATCGAGGCGAGTGTGGTGCCGTCGGCAGTGGTGCTGGTCAGCGTTACCGGCACATTGGATGCGAACCAGATTTTGTCACCGCTATTGCCGCTTTTGGTGACCAGTAGATCAAGCGCCCGCGCCGCTGTGGCGCCGGTGATACCTGTAACGCTGGTGGCATTGACCAGAAGACTAGCGCGCTGCTCGATACTCTGGAGCAGTACTGAATCCAGCGCAATCGTGTCCGAAAGCCGGATGTTGGCGTTTGGCAGTGTGATGGTGTCGGCCAGGCTGGCGGCGATCGTCAGGGTGGCGTTCATGGGCGTGAGCACGATGCCAGTGATTGGGCCGGTAACGGTCGCGGTGCCGGCAATGCCGCCGGTGCCGTTGCTGGTAAAAGTAAAGACGCCAGCCGCTTCTGTTACCGACACGCCCATGCTGGCGTTGGTGAAGGTCACTACGCCGGCATTGTCTTTGGTGGCCGTGAAGGCCGGGCCGGCTGGCGCAGTTGGAGTGCTCTGGGTGCCGGTTGCCTCGGCCACACCTTGGGTTGTGCCGTTGAGCAGGTTAGCGAGGGAGAAGGGCGTTGCGTCGGTCTTGGCCAGCCAGGCGCGGGCGATAGCCGCCGAAGAGGCGCCGCTGTAGCCAGCCAGCTCGGCGCTGGTATCAATGTTTGCGGTGAATGCATTGGCGGCCGTCACCTTGTTTGCGATGGCTGCGGCATCACCCGGCCCGGCAGACGTCAGGATCTGGTAGGCAGCGCCCGCGCCGCTGATCGTGCCGGCGTCGATTTGCGAAACCCAGTACGCCAGGCCGGCGGCTTCTGGCGGGCGGTTGAACAGCGCGATATAGACCGAGGTCACCAGCTGGGCGGTGGTACCTGCAGCGTATAGCGCTTGTGATTCGGCGGATGCGGCGAAACCGGCAATGGCAGCGCTGAAGTTACCACCGGCGGCATCAATGTTCGCAGCCCAGTAATTCAGACCTGCGGGGTCTGCCGGGCGCCCGAAGTAGGCAATGTAGAGTTTTTGAACCTGGTCAAAATAGTCGGCAGCAGCCATCCCTGAATCTCCATGAAAAACTAGCTCATAAATGAAGGCGGAAAGCTATCACAGGTCTAGGCCGCGTTCTTCCTGCTTCTGGTGGGAGTTCGCCTGCCGCGCTGTCGTGCAGTAAACACGGGACCCCGTAGGACTAATGCCGATCAGTTAAGAGATCTTGCGGCCGAGCTTGGTTCTAGTGGGAGAGGCCGGCCGGCGCCCCGGTCTGCCCGCGACAGGGCCAGTAAAACCAGCACATTAGTTACTGGCTCGCCGCAGCAGTCGCCAGCAGAGCTGCCTCCCACAAAGACCGCATTGGCCTTAACTGATCAGCATTACCCCGTAGGACCGGCCGGGCGGCGATTGGCTTTAGCCGCAATACTGTTCAGTTAAATGCTTTATGTACCCGGTAGGAGCGACCTTGGTCGCGAAGAGGCCGGTATATCGCATTTGCTGTGGTCTGGCATCGGGCATGGCTACCTGCTTAGGCCACTAACCTTGACCAATCCCCAGCTCGCTGCTCCAATGCCTGCCTTTAAATAGCCATCTCATTTATGCGGCTATCTGCTCGATATTTGTAGATAACGCGTCTTCATTTAGCCCAAGACCAGCCAACCGATCAGCGTTTTGCTGCAAACCGAGCAGGGCGACGGAGAACGATCATTTATGTCCGCAGCGCGATTTGACCCCCGCGTCCTGACCCCGGCGCGTCAGCATGCCGAGGCCGGGCGCTTTGCCGAGTTTCGGGCGCTGTGCCAGCAGATTGCGGCGCATTGGCAAGCGGACCTGGCGGCGCAGCTGGATATTGGCGCTTTGCTGTTGAACCACGGTTTGCTCAGTGATGCTTACGCCTGTTTTGCCCAGGCCCAACGCATTGCACCCAGCGATCTGCGGGCCAGTGTCAACCTGGCCAATCTGGCGCGGGATGTGGGGCAGCATGGCAAGGCGGCGCGCATGTATGCCGAGTTGCTGCTGCATTTGCCGAATCATCCGGTGATCCGCCGTAATGCCCTGACGGGGCTGGAATACAACCCGCAAGCCACCCCTCAGGAACGTCTGCAACAGGCCCAAGCCTGGGGTGAGTGGGCGATTGCCCAGGCGGGCGGGGCACGTCCCCGGCCGGGCCTTACGGCGCAGCTAGACCGCCCCTTGCGGGTCGGCTACGTGAGTGCCGATCTGTGTAATCACACCGTGGGTCTGTTCGTTAAAGACGTGTTCGCTGCACACGATGCCAGCAAGGTGCAGGTGTTCGCTTACAGCACGACCCCGTCGACCGATTGGGTCAACAAGGCGATTCGGGCGGCCTGTACGTTGCGCGATGTGGCGGCGCTTGATGATGCTGCGCTGGCCGCGCAGATCCGTGCCGACGGCATTGATGTGCTGGTGGATTTGTCCGGTCACACGGCGGGCTCGCGCCTGACGGCTTTTGCCCATCGCCCGGCGCCGGTGATGGTGTCGTGGCTGGGTTATTTCGCCAGCACCGGGCTTTCGTATATCGATGCCGTGTTGCTGGATGAGTGGCATGCACCGCCGGGCATTGAGGAGCAGTTTGTCGAGCCGGTGCTGCGTTTGCCGGTGGGGCGTTTTTACTATCAGCCGGTGCCCTGGGCGCCGCCTGAAGCGCCGTCGGCGTTCAAGCACAAGGGGCACATCACCTTCGGTTGCTTCAATAACACCGCCAAGCTCAACGATGATGTATTCGATGTGTGGGCCAAGGTGCTGGCGGGTGTGCCGCAGTCTCGGCTGGTGTTGAAGTGGCGCACGTTCAACGACGAAGTCTTTCGTCAGTCAGTGACTGAGGCTTTTGTAGCACGGGGCATTGCGGCCGAGCGTATCGAGTTGCGCGGGCCGAGTTTTCATGCCGACCTGCTGCGCGAATACGCCGATATCGATATCGCCCTGGACCCGTTCCCTTTTACCGGCGGGCTGACCAGCTGCGAGGCGTTGTGGATGGGCGTGCCGGTGGTGACCCTGCCGCAAGGCCGGGTAGTGAGTCGCCAGACGTTTGCCTTTTTGAACCAGATTGGCCTGCCGGATTTGGGGGCTCGAGATGCGCAGGACTATGTGCGTATCGCTGTGGCGTTGGCGAATGATCCTCAGCGGCTGGTCGAGCTGCGCAGTGGCTTGCGCAAGCGCATGCAGGCCTCGGCCCTGATGGACGTAGCTGGTTTTACCCAACAATTTGAAGCGTCCCTGATTGCGCTGTACCAGCGTGTCGGGGCCGAGGAAACCGCGCAACTTATGAACAACGCCCGAACCATTCTTCATGTTGGACCAGGTCATCGCAGTAATGGCGCAAAACTGCCAGCAGCCTTTGAGGGCCGCGAGTGGCAGGAGATTCGCCTGGACATCGACCCGGCCAATGAACCCGACATCATCGGTTCGATGCTGGACATGGCTGCGGTGGCCGATGCCAGTGTGGATGCGCTGTATTCGTCGCATAACATCGAGCATGTCTATGCCCACGAAGTGCCGCAGGTGCTCAAGGAGTTTTTGCGTGTGCTCAAGCCGGACGGTTTTCTGGTGGTGACTTGTCCGGATCTGCAGACGGTGTGTCAGTTGGCGGCCGAAGACAAGCTTAACGACGCGGCCTATGTGTCACCCGCCGGGCCGATCACGCCGCTGGACATTCTCTACGGACACGGCGCCGCGATTGCGGCGGGTAACCATTACATGGCGCACAAGTGTGGCTTTACCCTCAAGACCTTGAGCCAGGCGCTGCAGGCTGCCGGGTTTGCCATCAGCGCGGGCAAGCGCCGCCTGCGAGGGCTGGATTTGTGGGTGGTGGCGAGTAAAGGCCCGATGGACGAGACGGCTGTGACAGCGTTGGCGGGCAAGGTGTTGCCGAACTGAGTGCATGCGCTCAACTTGTTACGCCGTCGGCCTCTCGCATTAGATGGCTGACGGCCTTATGTCGGAGAAGTAACAATATTGTAAGCAGATGATTACAATGCGCCACCTCTGACAGCGCTCGTTGTTTGCACATCGTCTATTTGTTTTGAAAGGACTCACTTGTGGCAACCATTACCTACCATCAACCCTTTGCCCCGAGTTTCCTCGACTCCTTCGACAACGTTGTGGTTACCGGGGTGACCAGCTCCAGCATTGTGGCCAGCGACGGCCCTTACTCGGTGGCGATCAATGGGTTCTTTTCTTCCAGTGGTTATGGGCGGGTTTCCAGCGCGACCTATTTCTTGGACAACGTTCCTTATCTGACTTTTTCGGGGCTTAGCGCTTCCATCACCAGCACTAACTTCAATGCGTTGTTCAACGCGTTCAATGGCAGTGACCGGTTCGTGGGTTCATGGGGCAATGACACGTTCTTCGTGACGCCGGGTAACGATGACTTCTACGGTGGTGCCGGGCTGGACACGATCATGGTCGACGCTAACCGCAGTTACGTGACGGTTGCGGCCAGCGGTAGCGGCTACATGCTCAAGGCACCGTACAAGACCGATACGATGAATGGCATAGAGCGCCTGACGTTCTTCGACGGCACCCTGGCCCTGGACGTCAAGGCCGGTGAAACCACCGGGTCGGTTTATCGCCTTTATCAAGCGGCCTTTGACCGCAAGCCCGACACCGGCGGCCTGAAATATTGGGTTAGCAAAGTGGATCAGGGCACGAGTATGGCGGAAGTGGCGCTGGGCTTTGTGCAAAGCAATGAGTTCCGCCAGCTCAATCCGTCCGGCGACACGCCTTCGATGCTCAATAACTACTACAAGAACGTGTTGCACCGTGCGCCCGATGCCACGGGGCTGGCGTACTGGACCAACGCCGCGGCCAACGGCCAGAGCAGCCACCAGATTCTTATGGCATTTGCCGAGAGTAACGAGAACATGGCCAATACCTCGGCAGCGACCAAGGACGGGATCTGGTTGGGTTGACCGGCGAAGCCCCGCTTCAGCCACGAAACGCCGATACGGCTGCAGTCAACACGGAGCCCCGTAGGACTAATGCCGATCAGTTAAGGCCAACACGGTCTGGTGGGAGTTGGCTCAGCCGACGAATGCTGCGGTACATTCACAGCAAATGTGTCGGTTTAACTGGCCCTTTCGGGGTGGTCCGGCATCCCGGCTAGCTCCCTCCCACCGGGACCGAGTTGAGCCGGATAATCGCTTAACTGATCGGCATTACCCCGTAGGACCGGCCGGGCGGCGATCCGCTTTAGCCGGGAAGCCTTCGCGGCTGAAGCCGCTCCTACGGGGTATTCCTTGAAAATCAACGAGTTGTGGTCTTGTTTGATAAGAGCAGCGCTAGCTGTGAGTCCCGCTCAGACCACCAGCTGTTGTCCGGTCAGGACGATTTCAACGCCCGGTGAGCCGATGGAGTTGGCATCCCCCGCCTGGGCATAGGCGCCCTGAGTGCCGGCCTTGGCGTAGGTGTAGTGCGGGTCGTTGGTGGAGGCCTGATCCCAGACGGCGCTGTAGCCGTCTTTCGAACCGCCAAAGGCCACGCCTGCATGGCTGCTGGCTTTGACCGTACCGCTGGTGATCTTTGACGTGGTGATGGCGGTTCCGTCGGCGTCGAAGGCTGAGGTGCCGTAGTTGAAGCCTGTCGCCACGTTACCGTTCTGATCGTAGAGCACCACGCCGTCGCCTTTGCCCAGGCCGGGGCCGTCGACGCTGATGACGTTGGTTTTGCCTGCCAAACCCCAGGCCGTGACAAAGGCATTGAACTCGGCGCTTTTGAGCGAGGCAATAACCAGGGTCTTGCCGGCTTCGATTTTCAGATCGCTGCCCAGCGATACCGCCTTGGCGAAGGTCTTGTCGCCTGAGTCGGTGAACTTCCAGTTGGACAGGTCCAGGGTGCTGCTGCCGTAGTTGTACAGCTCGATAAAGTCGCCGCCGCTGGAGTTGGACGACACTTCGCTGATCAGCAGGTTGTAGTGCGGCACTTCTCCGGTCTTGAAGGTCACGCTCTGTTTGGCGATGGCATTGCTGGCGTGGTCGGTGATGGCTTTGTCTTGCAACTCTACCGTGTACTGGGTGTTGGCCACGAGTTTGGCGGTCGGGGTGAGGGTCACAGTGTTGTAGTCGACTTTTACTCCCGCGCTGCTGCTGTCGAAGGTTTGCACCGTGGTACCGCTGCCGTCCTTGAGCACGATTTTGCCACTGCCCAGCGCTACGCCCTCGTCGAAGGTCAGGGTAATGCTGGCGGTGCTTTTCGAGACGTCTGTGGCGCTGTTGGCCGGTGTGCTGGCGACCAGCTTGGGGGCTGCGGTGTCGGTGACCGGGTTGCCGATGCTCACCAGGTTGCCTTTGAATTGCTGGTCGGCAGGGGCCAGGTCTTTGGAGACTTTGCTCTGGCCGTCCCATACGGTGTCGCCATTGTCTTGCAGCAGCAGGATCTGCGTGCCGGCCTTGATGCTGGTCGGTGAGGCGATGGACTCAAAGCTGCCGCCGGTGGCCTTGAGCAGGGCATCGAGGTTGTTGTCCAGTTCAACCGGCTGATGGGTGGCGTTGCCATCCCAGGTGTACAGGCGGAAGTCGTTCGGTACGTCTGCGCTGGCGCTGCCGGCCGGGCCGGCAATGATCAGGTAGCCGCTGCCGTCAGTGGCCTTGTCGATGGAACGAATGCCGCGCCCGCCGAGGTTCAGTTCAATGGCTTCGAACACCGGGGTCTTGGTGTTATCGGTCAGCACTTGCTTATAGTTGCTGACCGCGATGAGCAGCGCCTTGTCACGGGTGGCGTTATTCAACTGCGGGGCACGAAAGCCCAGCCACAATGCGCTGTCGTCTGTGGAGGTGGTCATGCCCTCGATAGAGAAACCATTGGTGTTTTCCGGCGCAATGCCAGGACCTGCCGAGGTCGCAAAGCCGTAGTAGCCCGCCGCTTTGCCGTTGCCGCCGGCTGCGTCCCAGGCGCTCAATGCGGCGACCAGGCCGGTGTATTTGTCGTTGCTGACGGCGAAGGTCGGCTTGCCGTCGACGCTGGTGACTTTCAGGCTGGTGATGACCTCACGGCCGGCGGCTTCTTCGCCTTTTTTGTTGTTGCTGTGCGAGCCGGTCAGGTACAGGGTATCGCCCACCAGGGTCATGGCCTCGAAGTCCATTTCACCGGAAAGCCCCAGCGCCGAGCCGTAGTCGAATTCGCTGATCGCGGCGCCGCCGTTTTTCTCATACACGCGCACCACGTTGGCTTCGTCATCGCCAACGATCAGGTAGTTGCCCCAGCTCACCACCCCCGAGGCGTCGGACGAGCCGAAGGTACTGCCGGCTTTGGGCTTGAAGATGAACTCGGTGGGTTGCGGGGCCGGAGGGGGGACCGGGGTGACGGGTGTGATCGGTGGCGTGGGGGTTGTCGGAGTGGTGGGTGTCGTCGGTGCCGTGGTCGGGTCGCCGTTGGTAATCAGATTGTCGGCCAGGTTGTTGACCAGCTCTGCAGTGTTCTGCGAGCCCTTGGACTGCAAGGCGCTAGTGATTTCGGTATTGGTTGGGGAGCGGCCGATCACTCCCTGGTAGGCCAGTACGACTTGGGCCTTTTCGCTGGTCACACTCTGCCCTTCGGCCGAAGTGGTAAACGATGTGAGCAGGTTCGAAACGCTGCCGCCGTTGCTCAGTTGTGCGCTCCAGTAGGCCAGCCCCGCGGCATCCGGGGCACGGCCCAGGGTGTTCTGGTAGAGGCTGGCGACCAATTGGGTCGCTGAGCCGGCGGACACGCTGGCGAACTCGGTGGATTGGGCGAACGATTGGGTGATGTCATTGAGCGAAGCTCCACCGCGTACCTGTTGGGTCCAGAACTGCAGGCCCGCACTGTCCGGCGTACGCCCGAACGCAGCCTGATACAAGGCGATGATCGGCTGTACTGTCGTCACTGACTCGGTGGAAGTGGTGAAGCTGGTCACCAGATCGGCCAGCTTTTTGCCGCCTGACTCGACTTGCGCGGTCCAATAGGCAAGACCGGCGGCGTCCGGCTCACGGCCCAGGATGTTTTTGTAATAGGCGGTGATCGATTCTTGGGTGGTGGCCATGGTGGGTCAGGCTCTGTATCAAATGGGATACGCGACCCTAGCAACGGATTTTGACGAAACCGTTTCAAGTCAGCAGCAATGCGCTGCAAATCGATGATTGGTAATGGCTTTTAAGCATCTGGCGATCTGTCTTTAATTTGACGTCAATATGCCATCGCCTTCCGTTATCCATGTTACAGTCGTGCCCCCAAAGTGGCGTGCCAGACCCTTCGGAGCGTTTGGAGCCGTATTTTTAATGGATGATGGAGCAGTAACTGATGGCAGCTTCCGATTACGTTGATCAGATTCAGAACCTGTATATCGCCTATTTTGGCCGTCCTGCCGACCCGGTTGGCCTGGCGTTCTGGACTGAGCAGGTCAACGCGGCGAACGGTAACCTAAGCGCGGCGATTGCCGGGTTTGCGACGTCTACGGAGTCGGGTGCGCTGTACGCTGGTGTGTCGTTGGGCGATAAGGTCACGGCTATTTATCAGAATCTGTTCAACCGTGCTCCAGAGCCTACCGGCCTGGCATTTTGGGTGGCCAAACTGGTCAGCGGTGAAATTTCCGACGCACAGGCGGCTTACGAGATTCTTAGTGCCGCAGGCCCTGGTGATGCGGCGGCTATCGGTAACAAACTGAGCGTGGCCAAGGCGTTCACCGCCGCACTGGACACCCCGGCCGAGATCGCCGGCTACAACGGTCTGACGGCTGCCAGCCTGGTTCGCTCGTTTCTGTCCAAGGTCGACTCGACAGCCTTTACCGTGAATCAGGCGACCAGCGCCCTGAACAGCACCGTGGCTGAAGCGACCGGCACCGGCCCACAGACCGTTACCCCGGCACCGGCCCCGGCTCCGGCGGCCTTTACCGCCACGCTAGACACGAACACCCAGGCAGTGACCTTCGGTGGCACGGCGACTGGTGATATTTCGGTGAGCTGGGCAGGTAACGATGCGACCTTCTCCCGTGACAGCAACAAGGCCACAGCCGTGACCTTTGGTGGCCAGGGCGCGACCAGCATCACGCTTGCCACTGGCCAGGCATTGGTCGCTGCAGCGACTGACGTAAGCAAGCTGGGCGATTTCATTCCTAATGGCGGTTCTCTGTCGATTGGCGGTACGGGTCTGGTGAAGTTGACCGATACCACCCTGCAAGCGTCCACCGTGAAGACGCTTGATACTCAGATAACCCCGACGCTTGACCTGACCAGCGCTACGCGTCTGACCGGCACTGTAGCGGATGTCATCACTGTAACGGTCGCCAATGGCAACACCCTCAATTTGGCCAATACGCTGAACCTGACCGTAAGCGACACCGCGCTGAATTTCGCGACTGGCAAGATCAGCGCCACGAGTACCAGCGATGCACTGACCGTGACTGATTCTGCGCAGAACGCCCTGAGCCTTGCGGCGTTTACCGGCTTCGAGACCATCACCCTCAATGGCAGCTCGGCCACGATCACCTTGGCCGATGGTAAAGCAGCAGTGTCTTCGACCAAGGCTGTAGACCTGCAACTGGGCTCTGGCGGCCAGACATTCACTAGCGCAGTCGGCGGTAACACTCTTGGCAGTGGCGCTGGCAACGATACGTTCAAACTGACCAATACCACGGGCACTAACACCATTACCGGTCTGGCCACAGGCGATGCGCTGGAAGTCGCCAGCGGCGGTACTGTCGTGGCCAACGGAATCTCGTCCTTTGTGGCGACGGCTGCGACTGTCAACAACGGCAGCGTAACCCTCAGCGCTTCTTCGTTGGGCAGCACTCTCGATGTGTCCAAGGCCACTGGCAGCAACGGCTTTACCCTCAATGGTCAGGAGGGGGCGGATGTGCTTATCGCGAGCAATGGCGTTGATACGCTAACCGGCGGTACAGGCAATAACGTCTTTCAGTTTGCAAATTCGCAGTTCAAGGCTGCGGATGCGGCCGGGCTGCTTGCCCAGGCTGACACCATTACGGACTGGACTGCTGCGCAGTCCAACAACAAGCTCAAGTTCGATACCGTGTTGACTGTCCAGGAACACGCTACTGCCGCCACTGCGGGCACTGCCTCGATCAATGCTCAGGGGCGGGCAACGTTCGACGCAGCCGATACTTCGTTGGCCCAGAAACTGGATGCTGTAGTGAATGCAGTGGGTACTGACGCCATCGGAACTTCAGTGGTGTTCAATGATGGGACAGACAGTTATCTGTTTGTAGTGGGTGACGCGGCTGTGGGTGTTCAAGCCGGTGATGCGCTGATCAAGCTGACGGGGGCCAATGGTGCTCTGGCTCTGGTTGGCGGCGAGTGGATCATGGCAGTCTGACCAAGAGTCGGCGCGATCCCTTGAAACCCCTGGCCCTTAAGGCCAGGGGTTTTTTATTGGGCAGTTCAGCCGCGAACCTTGGTTGAGCGTAGGTTGCGTTGTTGAAACTCTTCGATGGTCTGGTGACAGGCCTGGATCAGCTGACTGCTGGCGTGTGCCCCGGACAGGTCCAGGCGTTGGCGAAAGCGTGCTTGCAAGGCTTGCCCCACGGCGCGGCGCTCATCGGGCTGACCAAGCCAGTGTTCTAGCGTGGTGAAGTATTCATTTTCTGATGTGGCTGCGTAATGACCCAGTTTGTCGCCGCCGTCGCCATTGTTAATGGCGGCGACAGCCAGACCCTGTTCCATGGCCTGGGCCACGGCGCCACCGCCACCGACCCTGGGCGGATTGATGAAAATATCGCTCAGTGCCAGCCACGGACTGATCGAGGTTTGCGGTTTGATGCGATAGATGCGCGAATGTTGCGGCAGTGCTGTATCAGGCACGACCTCTAACACGCCCAACAACAGCCAGTGCACATCAGGATGAGACTCCAGCAGGGCGAGCATGCGTTGCTGCCACTGCTGGCTCAGCTCATCTTGCAAACGGTAGCCCACGCAGATCAGCACAGTGGCGTTATCGGGCAAACCGAGCGTATCGCGTGTGAGTGGTTTGAAAGGGGCCGTCGGCCAGAAGCGAAACGGAAAATCAAACGGTTGTGGCTGCGCAATACCCGGCCAGATCCCCGCTTTGGTACGGATATCTGCACTCAGCCAGACGTCTACCGGCGCGATGGGCGGCAGAGCATGTACGGACAAACCGAGCACCGGGTAACGCTGGTACAGGTCGAACACCATCGGTGAATAGAATCCCACAAACAGCACCAGGTCCGGTGTAAAGCTTTCAATGGCTTGTTGTATCTCCAGCAGACGGGCACGCAGCGACAGGGCGGTGTCGGGGATCACAAACCGGGCGGTACCAGGGCGTTGCAACTGCAGGCTGGACAGGTCAGCGTCCAGCGCGTGCAGGTGTTCGCTGCCGCCGTGGTAGCTGGCCACTTGCGGGATGTGGTTTTCCTGCGCGCTGAAGGTCACGACCTCGGCAAGTTCTTCGCGCAGCACGTTGAGCATGTTCAGGCTGAACAGTGTACCGCCGTGGTTCGGGCTGGCGATGTGCGGGGTGTAGATCGCGATGCGCAAGCGCTCGCCCAAACGGCGGCGCACGGCAGCTGGGCGCTCGGGTAATTGCCCGGCGACGTGCTGTTGCAGACGTACCAGATTGATCTTCAGCAGGCAGTCGCGCAGGGTCGTACGATCAGTGGTACGAGCCAGAGCGTGGTACCAGGCCAGCCCCATCAGGCTGAAAATCGCGTCGGGCAGGGTATTCGGACCGGCTTGTTCGGCCTGACGGACATACCAGGCAGTATCTTGGGTCAAGGCCGCCATGGCCGAGCAGCGCAGCCACTCACCAGGGCCGGGTGGTAGTACAAACGTGGCCATCTCATCCAGCAGGAGCTGTCGATCAGTACCAGACAATGCCTGTACGCGACGGGCAAGCGCTTGCCACAGCACAGATGAGTGTGAATGGCGTTTTACTGACTCTAGGGCATCGAGTGCCAGAGCAAGGCTCATGACCGGCTCCTGATGGGGAAGGGCGCGCGCAGTGTACACAGAGGCCATTGCAATGAGCAGGTTCAGACGGCTTTAGTCTGCTTGAACACGGCCGACAACCATGGATTGAGTGGTCGGGAATCCAGCGGTACTCATCGAGTTTATCGAGCTGCACATAGTATCTATGTGATATCAATGTCTGGCTTGAACAACACATTCCAATGTCTTATCCATTCAGGAGAGCCAGCCGATGGCTGCGTCTGCGTATTTCAATCAGGTCCAACAGCTCTATATCGCTTATTTTGGTCGTCCAGCTGATCCGACCGGGTTGAACTTCTGGGCCGCCAATATTGATGCAGCTGGCGGCAACCTGAACGGCGTGATCGCGGGTTTCTCGGCCTCCAGTGAGTCAAAAGCCCTGTACGCTTCGGCCACCACGGCGCAACTGGTCTCCTCTATTTACGTTGCATTGTTCAATCGCAACCCGGAACCCGCTGGCCTGGCCTATTGGGTCCAGCAGATTGATTCCGGCACGGTCAGCGGCCCGCGGGCGGCCTATGAGATTCTCAGTTCGGCGGGGCCGGGCGATGCTTCCGCCATCGCCAACAAGGTCAGCGCGGCCACGGCGTTCACCAGCCAGATCGACACTCAGGCAGAAATCTCCGGTTATTCGGGTAGCACGGCTGCTAACTACGGTCGCGCGTTTCTCAGCGGCGTGGATGCCACGCCTGTCAGCCTGAACAACGCCACTGCCAGCAGCAGTCTGGCCACGACCGTGGCAACGGCCACAGGCACCAACGTCGTTGTGACGCCGCCGGCTACGTCGACCGGACAGACGTTTACCCTGACAGCCTCCGCAGACACAGTGACCGGTACCGCCGGCAATGACACGATCACTTCGACCGTGGTCGGTGGCTTTGGTACAGGTGACAAGATTGACGGCGGCGCTGGTACGGACACCTTGAGCGTCACCACGACCGGTGCGCTCAATTCCACTGGTGTGACGGTTACCAATGTCGAGACAGCCTCGTTTACTACAACGGGCAACCTGACGCTCAACACCACGACCTGGACCGGGTTGAATACGCTGACGACCCAAGTGACCGATGGCATTACCAAAGCCACCGCTGGCAATACTGCCTTGGTGCTCACCAGCACGGCGTCCAAGGCAGGATCTATGGGCGACATTCAGGTATCGGGCGGTAGTACCGTGACGATCAACCAAGTGGCCAATAACCCGGTCAATACGACGGTGACAATGGGCTCAGTCACAGTGAGTGGCACAGTTGATACCACCAAAGTGACGGTCAATAATGCTTCGTCGGTTACGGCCGATGCTTTTACAGCGGGTGTTTTCAACACTTCTGTAGAGATCCACGATGTCAACAAAGGCAGTGCTTCGACCGCGGTAGGAAAGATCACCAATGTCAGTGCCAAAGGCATCGCATCCGCCGTTATTTATAGTAATGCCTTAAGCGATCTGTCGATAACGGATGCATCAGCTCAGCTTGCGATCCTGAATAATTCGTCACTCGCCATTGGTAACAAAGTCCAGACGCTGAACCTTACGGTCAATAATGCGAATTTTGCCAATGTGAGCGACGAAAACATCTACACCACCCTTAATGTCATCACCAGTGGTAAGGGCTCGACTTTCGGTAATATCAAAGACTCGGCCCTGACGACGTTGAACGTGTCGGGAAGCCAGACACTCACCTTGACTTCGACAACTGGCATGACTGCCCTGAGTACCGTCAAGGTCAGCGGTTCGGCAGGGCTGACGGCGGACCTCTCGAGTGCCACGGTGACGTCGATCAATGCCTCGGGGACCTCGGGCAACATAACTGTGACCTTCGATGCCAACAAGGCCAGCTATATCGGCGGCAGTGGTAACGACACGCTGACGATTGGTGTTCTCAATCAGGATGCCAGCATTAATGTGGGCAGCGGCAACGATCAGTTGAAGCTTAACGGTGTCCAGACCACCAAGCTGGGATTTGCGTCAGTCACCGGCATGAGCGTGGGGACGGGTGACAAGATTGACTTCAGCGCCGCCAAGGCAGGCGGGGTTGCCAACTCCATCCAGACGACTCTGGGCGCCAAGCTCGCCACGCAGGTCAGTCTGGATGCCTACCTTGATGCAGCCACTGCCGGTGATGGCAGTACTACGGCCATCCTGAGCTGGTTCCAGTTCGGGGGGGACACCTATGTCGTCCAGGACACCTCGACCAACGGCACGTTTGATGTGGGCAAGGACAGCGTGGTGAAACTGTCCGGTACTCTGGAGTTGGCTGCCTCGACGATTGCCAACGGGGTGTTGAGCCTGTAATCGGCCACATTCGGGCGGGGGTTTCGCGGTGCCTGTGGTGCCGCGTGGCTACATGGCAAGCCGCTCCCGCTTGCCTTTGCAGACAGGCGTTTGTCAGGTTTTTTTCAGGCTCTGCCCAACGGCAGCAATCACCCTTGCAACCTCTGCATCACTCAACCCCGGACTCAGCGGCAGGCTGACGGTTTGTCGGCCGATTGCAGTGGCTATCGGTGTGTCTGTCGGCTGCCAGCCGAGTTGTTGTTGATAGGCGGGATGTTCTGTCAGCGCCAGGTAATGTACGCCCACGCCAATGTTGCGGGCGTTCATGCGGGCGATAAAGGTGTCGCGGCTGATGCCACAGCGCGCCTCATCAATGAGCAGCGTATAAAGGTGCAGGGCGTGTTTGACATCCTCAGGCGGCTGCGCAGGGCAAGTGACCGGAAGGTCGGCGAATGCTTGCTGGTAGCGTTGCCAGATCGCTTGGCGGCGTTGCCAACCGGCGTCCAGCCGTTTCAGTTGTTCAAGGCCAATGGCAGCCTGCAAGTCCATCATGTTGTATTTGAAGCCCGGTTCCAGTACTTGGTAATGCTGGTAGCCGTCTTCGGAAAAGCGCTTCCAGGCATCGCGGCTCATGCCGTGCAGGGCCAGGGTACGGATGCGCTCGATATGCTGTTCACTGCGCGCCAGAACCATACCGCCTTCGCCGGTGGTGAGGTTCTTTGTGGCATAGAAACTGAAACAGCCAAAGTCGCCCAGGGTGCCGGCAGGCCGGTTTTTATAGGTGGCCTCCACGGCATGCGCACAGTCCTCGATGACGCTCAGGCCGTGACGTCTGGCGATCGTTTCAATGGCGTCCATTTCACAGGGGCGACCGGCAAAATGCACCACAACCAGTGCCCGGGTGCGCGGGGTAATACGCGCCTCGATGCGTGTCGGGTCGATGTTCATGCTATCGGGGTCGACGTCCACCAGCACCGGAGTCGCCCCGGCGTGCAGGATGGCGTTGGCGGTGGCGCAGAAGGTCAGTGGCGAGGTGATCACTTCGTCACCCTGGCCCACACCTGCGGCCAGCAGGCTCAGGTGCAGTGCGGCAGTGCAAGAGTTGAGTGCGGCGGTCTGGCGTGCACTGAGTCCTTTGTATGCGGCAAACCTGGCTTCGAACTCGGCCACTCGCGGGCCGGTACCCAGCCAGCCTGACTGCAGCGTGGCGACCACGGCCCGGATTTCGTCATCCCCCAGATCTGGCGCGCCGAACACAATGAATTGATCGTTCAACACGCCATCTCCAGTCGTTTGCGTAATTCGCAGCGGCTCAGCAGTGGTCGTTCGAACAGGGCTGCTTGGGCAATGACCCTTTGAACCAGGCTGATGTTGCTGGCCGCAACCCGGCGTGACGAGTCAAACCAGAGATTGTCTTCCAGGCCGGTACGCACACCATCGGCAACCAGCAGCCCGAGGCCATTGGCGCCCAACTGCAAGCGTCCCAGCCCGGCAATGGCGATAATGCAGCCGGGTGGCAAGGCGGACAGAATGGCGCCCAGCTGGATCAGATCAGGTTGGGCACCGGCGATGTTACCCAGCAGTACGTTTACATACAGTGGTGCCTGTAGCAGGCCTTCTTTGAGCAGTACGCCGGCAAAGTGCGCCATGCCGACGTCAAACACTTCCAGTTCCGGACGAATGCCGCGTTCAAGCATGCGTTGGGCCAACTGGCGAATGGTGTCAGGGGCGTTAAGGCTGGCTGACTGCGCGAAGTTCATTGAGCTGAGCGTCAGGCTGGCCATGTCAGGACGGGCGCGGCCATCGAGTTCCAGGACGCGGGAGCGAGCGGCGAAACTTGCATCCAGGCGGCCGCTGGTGGTGACGCAGACAATCAGTTCGTTGCCGTCAGGCAGACTGCGGATGGCTTCGAGCAGGTGCCCATAAGGTTCGGGGTCGCTGGTTTGCAGCCCATCGGCATCCCGTGCGTGCAGATGCACCATCTGCACGCCCAGCGCCATGGCCTGGGCCACATCATCCAGGATCTCGCCATGGTTGACCGGAACGTGGCGATTCATCGCCTTGCTGGGGATCACACCAGTGCAGGCCAGGTTGATAAACAGCGGTTGTCCCACGTGCATTTAGCCCCCTGACGCTTGAAGGGCTGTTTTGCCTGTTTTGCGCGCCGGGTTACCGACGTAAACGCCATCGGCCTCGGTGTCTTTGACCAGTACGGCGCCGGCGCCAATGAAGCTGCGTTCAGCCACATGGATACGGTCACGCAAGACGGCCCCGACACCAATAAAGGCTTGCTCGCCGATGTAGCCTTCACCACCCATGGCGACTTCGGCGGCGACAAAGGCGTGATTGGCCACCTGGCAATGATGTGAGATATGCGCACCGCTGCGGATGATGCAGTTATCGCCGATGCGGGCAAAAGGCTGGATGATCGCGTGCTCGTAGATCAGAACGTTTTCGCCGATGTGCAGGTCAGGCCAGATACTGGCGCGGCTGGAGACATAGCTGACGAAGTCATAACCGCGTTGCTTCGCCACTTCGTAGCGGACACGACGGACAGTATTGATCTGTTGATAGCCCATGGGTATCAACAGGCGGTATTCGTCGGGCGGGTAAAACGCTTCAAGCTGTTCGAACGGCGCCAGAGGCAGGTTTTCGAACTGTTCGGTCTGGCAGTAAGCAGCATCGACGGTGAAGCCTGCGACTTGCCATGGGCTGTCATGCTCCAGGCAATACCTGGCCAGGCTGGCTGAGCGCAGGTTGCCAAAAATCACCACCGGGCGTGAGTCGGCCAGAGCGTCGGCATAGCGAAAGTCGGTCATGATAAGCCGCCGTAGGTGGTTGGAATGGCGGCGATAGCATAGCGCCTTGTTTCGGCTCGGGCACCTTGAACCTTAAAAGCACGGGGGGGCGATTAAAGGGCAGCTTACCCCAGCCAGATTCCCTGGTTCATGACGCTGGCCAGGTTGGCAATGTTCTCATTGCTTTCAGAAAATGAAACGAGCATGTCGTTGCTGCTCAGCCCGTTGTTCAGGGCATTGGTCCAATAGTTGAAGCCCTGGGTATCGGGCGCGCGGTCCAGTACGTTGCGATAGAACGCGGTCAGCAGCTCGCTCTGAGTCTGGACGCTGCCATATAAGGTGCGGAATTCATTGCTGATCATGAACTGGCCGGCGACTGACGACAGGCTCTGGCCGCCATCGATGGCGGCGACCCAGTACTTGATTCCGACGGTGTCCGGTGCCCGGTCGAGTGCTGCCTGGTAAAGCCGATAGGCGCTACCGGCGGTCTGACCCGCTGCGGTATCCAGTGCCAAGGTGCCGTCCTGAAATTTGATGCGCTCAATGTTGGTCAGGGTGTCACGGTCGTTGGCGTTGTTGCGGTTACTCACGCTGGCAACATCGCCGCTGCGCGACAGGTCGTAGGTGCTGCGCAGACCGTTGTAGGTGACGGTGTCGAGCCCGGACAGGCCGTAGAACTGCTCAGCCGCTGTGGTGGCGATGAAGTTATCGTTGCCGGCCGTGCCGTCTCTGCGTGAGCTGGTCGCGGCTTCACCCAGCAACGAATCATTGCTGGCCATGAAACTGACCAGGTCGTTGTACACCAGGCCAATGTCGGCCCAGTTGTCGACGGTCGTGCTGCCGGTGCTTTTGACCCCGATCACATGTGCGCCGGTGCTGTCGGTGACATACAGCGGCCCGCCTGAGCTGCCGCTGCCCAGAATGTCGCTGCCTTCGCGGGAGTAGGCTGTATAGGTGGAATAGCGCGAGTCGTGATGGATGTAGGCCGAGCCTTGGATTAGCCCGGTACTGCCACCCGGATAGCCGATGGTGGTCGCCCACTGGTTCTGGTCATAGCCCGGCGCCAGGCTCATGTAACCCACTTTGTCGCCTACTGCCACGTTGAGTCCGATCAATGCCACGTCGTATTGCGACTCTGCCAAGGTCATGGTGCCGTTAGAGCTGTCCTGAAAGGACTGGCTGGGGTAGGCGAGGGCTTGCCATTTGGCATCCGTGAGCGAAATCAGCGGGGTACTGTCGAACCGGCGGGTCTGGAAGTTGTAATCCGCACCGATGTAGAACTCCAGCTTGGTGGCGTAGCCGCCCAGGTCCGGGTCGTAAACCACATGGGTGGCGGTGAGGATGTCATTGCGCCCCACCACCGCGCCGCTGGCGGTGAACACCTGGCCATTGGCAAAGGTTGCCCTGATGAACACGGCTGTCGAGTATGGATATTGGGTAGGGCTGACTTCAGTGGCCATTATGGGCGTTGCTCGGTGAGGACTGCTGGAGAGTTGATAGCATGGCGCCTGCACCCCGACAAGTGTGTGCGCAGCTGACCGGCGGTCAGCTTTGCAGGGCTGGAGGCGGCTTCAACGGCTCAATTAACGGCACTAACGCGGACTTGTTTCACAATCAGTTCTATCAAACCTGCTCTTGACGCCACATTGAGCTATGATCCGGAAGCAGCCACAGCCCCGCCTTCTTTCCAGGTTTCCCGGAAGGCGGGGCTTTTTTGTGGGCGGCTGTTTGTGGTTGGCCGATCAATGCGTGTGTTTTTAGCCGACAGGCCACACAGCAAAACGCGAATTGCCTTGCAGGCATTTTGTTTTGCCAGCGCAACCCCGGCCGAGCTTAAACCAGAAAATTCCAGTCAGTTTGTTGCAGATAGGCGTTCGTTAGTTCATTGGACGTCACAAAGCCTTGTGCCACTTGTTCCAGGGTTTGCAGGCCCTGATCAATCTGCGCGCTCCAGTACGCTTTACCGATCGGGTCTGTCGGGCGTTTGAGGATCACGTTATAGAGTGTGTCCAGATCGTGGCTGGTGTTGCCATTGAACAGTGTGTTGCCGGACTCCGTGGAGCGAGTCATGGTGATGGCGACCTGGCCCAGGCTTTGCCCGGCCTTGAGCTGGTTGTCCCAATATTCGAAACCGCCCACGTCCGCCTGTCGGCCCAGAATGTTCTGGTACAGGGTGGCGATGGCTTTCTGTTCGGTGGTGACGTTGATATCGATGTATTGGCCTTTGTAGTCCACGATACGCTCAACGTTGACCAGTTTGAGGGTCACACCACGGCCTTTGACCAGCACGTAACCGGCGTGCTGCTCGATCGAGCCATCGCTATAGAGTGTGTCGAAGCCCGTGCCACCATGAAACAGGCTGTCAATGCGCGCCAGGCCAAATCCGAATTCCAGGGTGTCGTTGCCGCCGCCGGCATAGACCGTCCCGCCACGATTGGGATTGATAAAGGCCTGACTGGCGTCATCGCCAATGGCGACAGCGCCGTCGCTGAGCATACTTACCGTGCCTTCGCCGGTGACCAGCGAAAAGAGCGGGGCAACGGCAACCATGCTTTTGGCGTCTGTCTGGCTCAGGTCAACAATCGCGACGGTTTGGGGCGCGGTCCCACTGAGTACAATCCTGTCAGTCGGAAGATTGCTGGCTGTGATGGGGCTGAACGTTGTGACGCTGACCTGGCTCTCGGAACTCAGAGTGCTGAGGTATTTTTCGGTATAGCGGCTGAAATAGGCGCTTTCGTTGTCGGTGATCGTGCCCGGCACTGCTTTAAGCGCCGCCTTGATGGCCGTGGCGGTGTTAGCCAGGCTGTACGGCTCATGAGTGATGGCGGTCACGCCCCAGCCCGTGGGCAGGGATGAAAGGCCCTGGCCGATCTGGATTTGTGCCGAGTCGGCCGGGGCAAGGGTGTCGGTGCGGGCGGCCGTAACAATGGGAACGCTGATGCGGGTGGCGTTGCTGCCATCGGCCAGGGTGATGGCCGTGCGGGTGACGAGCATGCCGTCTTCGAGGGTGATGGTATCTGCCATTTAAAATCTCCTTGTCGGACTGCAGGTTGCAGCGTGTCGCTAAAGCTCCAGCTGGATAATTTAACATCCTCCCCGCTCTAAAGTGCTGGGATTCCCACCATTGGACGCTCATGTCCGAGCGCGAGAATGTTTTTTGCGGCGGTAAGGAATTTCAGCGTCTCCGGTCGCGTGCTAGATTGCCGGTCACTTTTCTGTGCTGTTGCACGCTTTCGATAGGGGCATGTGTTCGATGACGGCTTCCGTAGAGGGTGTCCATACCAGTCTGCTGCCCAACGAACCTCGCGTGGCTGATCCGGCGCGCGAGGCGCAGCTGACCGAACGCTACCTGTTGCCAGCCTTGCCGGCCCTGGAGCAGTTCTTTGTGAGCCTGCGTGCCAGCCTGGACTCCCCTTTGCGCCAGGCCTTGCCGATCAAGCTGGGCAAGCCTTACCCGTTGGGTCAGTGCCTGGAAATTTCCCAGGCGACCGAGCGTTGTCTGGCGCAACTGCAACAACTGCGTTGTGAGGGCCAGGCAGAGCATGGCCGTTTGGCGTTGCTGGCGTTTATGCAGGCCGGGGGGACGGTACGTCAGGTGTGGGGCGACTTGCGCGGCGAGTATTTTCAGAACGCCTTTACCGTGGGTACGCTGTATGTGGATGTGTCCAACGACACGGTGTTCAGCCACAAGCCCAAGGTCGAGATATTACCGTTCGACGAAGCGCGTCTGGTGCCGGTCGAGGATTATTGGCATTTCATTCGGGTGGCGGGCCGTTACTGGAAAGCGCAGGTGTTTCCCAATCATGTCCTGCCAGAGCTGGCGCCCTGGTTTCCGCTGCTGGTGGCGGCGCCTGGCGGCAGCGTGCGTCTAGAGGCGGCGTCCAACTATATGATCAGCCTGACCAGCCGCAGTGGCTTCAGTGCCAGTGTGACCGTGCTGGAGGCATTGGCGCTGGACGATGAATTGTTTGGCCTGTTGCAGCAATGCCTGGCCGACTCGACCCAGCCTGTCGCGGACAATGCCTGGCAAGGCCGGGAGCAAGCCATAAAAGTCTGCGAGCAATACCGCCTGCAACCACCAGAACTGACCCCGGACTATGCCAGCGGCCTGATCGTGCGTTTACAGGAGGCCAACCGGCTGCTGCAGCCGTTACTGGTCAGCCAGAATTGATCGCTCAGGCGTTGACCTGATCGCGCCAATAATTGAGCAATTGTTCCAGAGTCGTGTGCAGCGGGGTTGCCGGCAGCCAGCCGGTGGTGTCGCGCATTGCCTGGGTGCTGCCGGTAGCGGTCGGTACATCAGAAGGGCGCATGCGCTCTGGATCTTGTGTCACTTCGATAGCCATCTTGCTCATACCCAGCAACTCATCGAGGATGCTGCGGATCTGTCGCGGCTGGCCGGAACAGATGTTGTAGCAGCGCGGGTAGCCACCCGTGTGCTCAGAGAGCTTCAGAAGGCGAACATAGGCATCGCACACGTCATTGACGTCGAGGAAGTCGCGACAGGCCTCCAGATTGCCCACTTTAAGTACCGGTGCTTGCTGGCCGGCTTCGATCAGCGCGATCTGGCGAGCGAAGGAGGCGGTGACAAAGTCGGGCGATTGCAGGGCGCCGATGTGGTTGAACGGGCGCACGATGACGCCTGGTTGACCTTGTCGGAAATACTCGTTGAAGGCTGTCTCGGCCGCCAGTTTGCTGGCGGCATAAGGGTTTTGCGGATGACAGGGGGCGCTTTCGTCCAGGGCGACGCCTTGCTTGAAGCTTGCGCCGTAGACTTCTGACGAGCTGACAAACAGCACGAAGGCTTCAGGCGCCTGGTTACGCAAGGCTTGCAGCAGATTGACGCTGCCGATGACGTTGGTTTGCCAGGTCTGCAAAGGTTCTTTGAAGCTCTGTGGCACATTGGTAATCGCCGCCAGGTGTACGACGTGCGTCGGCCTGGCCTGAGCAATGGCCTGTTCAACCGCAATAGCGTCACGAATGTCGCAGTCAGCGCTGGTCAGGGCCAGGACCTGGTGGCCGGCGTCCTGCAGGCGGCGGGTCAGGATCTGTCCAACAAACCCGTTGGCACCGGTGAGGAGGATGCGTTGCATGTTCAGGGGTTCCTTGATGACCGTGCGCAAGCCGGTGAGTTTAACAGTTACGGATTTCAACGCGGCGTCTGCCACTGGTGGTTACTGCCGGCAGAGGAGACGGTTTTAGTTAGCCTAATTGATCAGGCAGGGCTGACCTGCCGGTAGATCTCCAGGGTTTCCTGTGCACAACGTTTCCAGGAGAAGTCTGCCGCGCGTTGCAAGCCGCTTTGCGCCAATTGTTGGCGCAGAGCCGGGTCGCTCAGCAGCTCAAGCAGATGGCTGCGTAGATGCTCGGCGTTGCTGCGCTCCATCAACCGCGCGCTGTCCTGAGCAAATTCCGACATGGAGGTATCGTCGGTGCAGATCACGGGGACCGCGCACTGCATGGCTTCAAGCACTGGCAGGCCGAAGCCCTCATAAAGTGACGGGTAAGCGAACGTCGCCGCGCCTGCATACAGTGCTGGCAGGTCGACGCCGGGGACAAAGCTCAGTTGCCGCAGGCCAGAGGTGGCCTCCAGAGCCTTTATACGCTCGGCCAGCTGCTGGTTCTGCCAGCCAGGGGCGCCAGCCAGCACCAGCGGGAATTCTTCACGCAGGGTCTGTGGCAAGCTGCTCCAGGCATCCAGCAGTGTGTCTACACCTTTGCGTGGTTCCAGGGTTCCGACGAACAACACATAGCGGCCGTGCTGAAGTTTGTAGCGCTGTAGAGTGGGTCGTGTCTGCTCACGGGTCTGGACTCGATAATCCTGAGAGGCTCCCAGGTAGACCGTACGTACCCGGTCAGGGCTGACGCCGAAATCGCCGATCAACTCGTCGCGGATGATGTTCGAATCGGTAATCAGGTAATCGGCGCGCTTGAGGGTCTTGGGCAGTTGGGCGCTGAGCCAGTCCACCCGCTTTTTCGGGTGAAATTGCGGGTAATGGAGGAAGGACAGGTCATGGATGGTCGACACGCATGGGCCTGAGTGAGCCTTGAGCATGAAATTAGGCTCGTGATAGACGTAGTCGCGTCGATGTCGGGCACGTAGTTTCAGTTGCAGGTCACGCAGCATCTCACGCGCTTTGTAAGCCAGTGTCCAGTTACGCAATGTGTTGCGCAGCTGCGTTTTCAGGCTCTCTCTGGCGGCGCCTGGGTTATTGAGAGCCTGGGCGTACTGCAAGCTCGCCTGGGCACAATTGGTCAGCGCCTGGTTGGCTGGCCATGAGCGCGCGCCGATGAAGCATTCGATGTGCTCGATATCTTCGTCTTGCAACTGCTCTATCAGATTCAAGGTGTAGTTCCCGATTCCGGTCAGGGGCGGGATGAGCGACTCGATATTGAGCAATAGCTTCATGAACGGTGGGTTTACCTGGCTGCACGGTCGAGGGGGAACGTCTCAGGATGATCTGAGGGCGGCGAGTTTAACAGGGGGCAATGAATACACACGAATCTATGAATTTTTTACTTTTTTAGTGGTATTGTGGGCATCACAGTTTTTCGGGCTGCTTCGGTACAACTCCTGACGTCAAAAAATCCGAACTGCCTTTGCGCCGTTCGTCTGGACCGCGTTTATGGCGCCATTTTTTGGTCGACTGATGAGGTGTGGTCACGGTTTGTCGAATTTTTTTTCATCAACCCGTTGACGACAGTGCCGTAGGGAATCATTGTGGCAATTCAACATCATCTGGGGGGTATGTCCTCAGGATTTTGTTTGCCGGTCACGATCTTGAACCGATTGTGATCCAAAGCGAGGTTTCGCCGGGTTGCAGATCGCAACCGGGCAGCAAGAGCAGTAAGTTCTGATCGTTGCCATTCTCCAGGGTGGTTGTGATTTGAAGCTGAGGCATCGAGGGGGCCACCCCCCTCGATGCTTTTTTTTGCCTTTTAAGTAAGCGCCTTCAGCAAAAGCGTTGCATCTGGCTGGCCTGTATTGCTTCGACTACCCACCGGCGGCTCGGTTCCAGAGCTCCATTGCCATGTTTGTATGCCGTCTCGGACTTAAACTTCCAGCCAGATACCGTTTTTGATGGCCGCCGCCGTGTTATTGACGTTCTCAGTGCTTTCCGAAAAGGCCGCAAGCATTTCGTGGGTCTGCGTACCGGTGCTCGCTGCATTGCTCCAATAGGCCAGACCCGTGGCGTCTGGAGCACGGTGCAGAACGTTCTGATAAAAGCTGGTGATCATACTGTTGGTATCGGTCGCTGTATGAAGCTTCTGAAATTCTGCGCTCTGTACAAAACCCAAGGCGACTTCTGTCAGGCTGGTGCCGGCATCCATCTTGTCTACCCAGTATTTCAGCCCTGCGGTATCTGGCTTGCGATCGAATGCAGCCTGATAAGCCCGATAAGCGGAGCCGGCCGCGTCACCGGCTTTGACATCCAGGGCCAGAGTGGCATCGTCAAACACTACGCGTTCAATGCTGTTCAGGGTGTCAGTCTTGCCCAGGCCCTTGGCCGTGAAACCGTTAGCATTGGCAGTGACAGTGAAGAAACTGCGGTCAGCGGCGTAGTGCACCGTGTCGCGACCCTCACCGCCGTTATAGACGTCGTCACCAAGCTGGGCATAGAAATGATCGTTGCCCACGGAGCCGTTATAGGTGTCATTGCCGTCATAAAAACCGTCGGTTTTGAGGCGAAGCATGTTGATGCTCAGCCCGCTGACAGTGAAAAAGTCCTCACCGCCTGCTGAATAGCTGGCGCCGGTAATGGTGCCCAGTACGTTTGAGGAGGTGTAAATGAAAGAACCTTTAAGGGTCGATGTGTAATAACCGTCGCTGTAGGAAATCTGGTTGTTGGTGGCGCTGGTGACCGTACTGACATTGGCCGCGCGATCCAGATCAAAATTGTCCAGTGGCCGATTATAGGTAATGGTTGCCATGGGAGGGATGTTCTCCTGATATGAGCGTGGGGAGGGAGGGACAGGCTGATCAACTCAGCCAAAGGCCGCCTTGCAAGACAGCGGAAGTTGTGCTGATATTTTCATTGCTTTCGGAGAATGCAATCAGCACGTCACTGGCGCTCATGCCATTGGCCATGGCTGAACTCCAGTAATTGAAACCCGTGGTGTCTGCGCTGCGATGCAGAACATGCTGGTAGTAGTTACTGATCAATGTGCCCGGGTCATTGCCGGGGTTGAGCGCCTTGAATTCGTTACTCTGTACGAAGCCTGCGGCGATCTGCGCAAGGGAAGTACCGCTGTCCAGTTGCTTGATCCAGTAATTGAGCCCGACAGTGTCTGGCTGGCGGTCAAATGCGGCTTGATACAGACGGTATGCTGAGCCTGCATTTTCTCCAGCGCCCGTGTCGATGGCCAGCGTAGAGCCGTCACCAAAGCCAACCCGCTCGATGTTGACCAGGCTATCGGTCTTTCCGGCGATATTGACCGTGTGACCGGCACCGCTGGTTTTTACGCTGACGCCGGCTTTACCTGTGTTGTACCAGACCGTATCGATACCGGCACCGCCGTCATAATGATCGCTGCCGGCGCTGGCACGAAACAGGTCATTGCCGCCTGAGCCAATAAAGGAGTCATTACCTTTAAACAGTTCATTCATGGCAGCCTTGATATCGAAGTTTCCAATGGCCTCGGCCGTTGTAACCGCGTCGGCATTCAGACCAGTAATTTCGTAGTACAGGCCATTTTGATAGGCGACCGTCGATGTCAGAGTGCCACCTGTTATTTCATTGTTGCCGAACTGAAACAGGCCAAAGTAGTCCTGCTGGCGAACGCCATCAGTCGCGCGTATATGGCCTGCTTCGATGATCGTAAACTCACCGTCCCAGGCCGGCAGGTTATTCATGTTGATCGGCTGATGAAGTTTTACGGTCGCCATGATCTTCCTTAATTCAGGTTGCAATGTGTCGTTGCAGCGCTACACAGCTGCCAAGTGCAAGTGTATGAAGGGCAGTGTCGATAGTGATGAACAATGGATACGAAGTAGATGTATCTGACTGTAATAAGCAGATTTTGTTCCGGAAAAATGGCTTCGCGCTAATGGCCACTAAAGGCGATATGCCATATTGCATCCTTATTAGCACCCCCGGATAATGCGGCCCTTCGCATGCCCGCGTGGCTATCAGAATGGAGCTTCTATGTTCACCCCCGTAATTCTGGCTGGCGGTAACGGTTCACGGCTGTGGCCGCTGTCGCGGCAGAGCTTCCCCAAGCAATTTCTGGCCCTGGACGGTCAGGATCAGGGGACGATGTTTCAGCGCACCCTGGCGCGCCTGGACGGCCTGGAGCACTCGCCAGCCCTGGTGGTGAGCAACGAAAACCATCGCTTTATCGTCGCCGAGCAACTGCGTGTGGCGAAGATCAAGAGCCAGCGCATCATCCTTGAGCCGCTGGCGCGCAACACCGCGCCGGCCATTGCTCTGGCGGCGCTGCAAGCCACCGTAGACGGTGCCGATCCGGTGCTGCTGGTGCTGGCGGCCGACCACCACATTCATGACGAGCAGGCGTTTCGCAACGCCGTGCAGGTCGCCCAGGCGCATGCCGAGGCGGGCCGTCTGGTGACCTTCGGCATCACCCCGACGCATCCTGAGACTGGCTTCGGTTACATCCAGTGTGGCAAGGCCATTGAGCAGGGCGGTTTCGCGATCGCCGCGTTCAAAGAGAAGCCATCGCCGGAGCTGGCCGCCGAGTACCTGTCTTCAGGGGCTTACCTCTGGAACAGCGGCATGTTCATGTTCCGTGCCTCGGTGTTCCTCGCCGAGCTGGAGCGTCATCGCCCGGATATTCTCAGTGCTTGCCGGGTGGCGCTGGAGCATGCGCAGACCGACAGCTACTTCACCCATGTACAAGCCGAGCAGTTCGCCCTGTGCGCTGACGAGTCGGTTGACTACGCGGTGATGGAGCACACCGAAGCCGGTCTGGTGGTGCCGCTGAACGCGGGCTGGAACGATCTGGGCAGCTGGTCGGCGATCTGGGATGTCGGCCCGCATGATGCCAACGCCAATCGCCTGGAAGGCGACGTGCTGGCCATCGACACCAACAACTGCCTGGTGCAGTCGCATCACCGCCTGGTGGCCACCGTGGGCGTCGAGGACCTGATCGTCATCGAGACCAAGGACGCCATCCTGGTGGCCAACAAGCACGACAGCCAGCAGGTCAAGGACGTGGTCAAGCGTCTGCAGGCCGAAGAGCGTCCCGAGTTCGTCACCCATCCGCTGGTCAACCGTCCGTGGGGCCATTACGACACCATCGACAAGGGCGACCGCTACCAGGTCAAGCGCATCAGCGTATTACCGGGTGAATGCCTGTCGCTGCAACTGCACTACCACCGCGCCGAGCACTGGATCGTGGTGTCCGGTACCGCCAAGGTGACCTGTGATGACCAGGAACTGATCCTCTCCGAGAACCAGTCGACCTACATTCCGCTGGGCGTCAAGCACTCGCTGGCCAACCCGGGCAAGGTGCCGCTGGAACTGATCGAGGTACAGTCCGGGGCATATTTGGGCGAGGACGACATTGTGCGGTTTGAGGATCGTTACGGGCGCCTAGCCAAGTAAGAATGTAGCGGTGCCGGGTGCAAACAGCCCGGCACCTATACCGTTCGGCAGATAACTAAAGTAATAGTGGCATCATGATGCCTATTCCGACGAGCAGCACTGCACTCAGTGGTGGCAAATCGACACAATCCCGGCACACATCCAACCACCGGGTATTGATTCATGGTCTCGACGGTCACCTCCTACACGGATTCTCGCAACAAGGCAGCGCCAGGCCAGGGATATGATGGCGTTGTAAAGGTTTCCACAGGAGGTGTTTACGGAACCGGCGTGCTGCTCTACGGCGGCCAGGCGATTCTCACGGCGGCGCATCTGTTCAAGCCGGGCAATTCGCAAAGTACCGTGACCTTCGAAACCACGGCTGGCATCCAGACCTTGAGTTCAAGCAATGTCACGATCTTGCCGGGTTATGACGCCAATAGCCTGAATAACGATCTGGCCATCGTCTGGCTCAACGGCCATGCCCCGGTCACTGCGAACCGTTATGACATCTACCGTGCCAGTGATGAAATCGGCCAGACCATGACCATTGTTGGTTATGGTCGGCCGGGCACCGGTGACAGCGGCATCTCGACCAGCTATTCGTCGGCACCAATCCGCCAGAAGGCCTCCAATACGTTTGATGCCGATGCCGCAGCGTTGAAAGCCAAGGCCGGCGGTATCCTGCCGTTCACGCCTAAGGCTGGTACGCAGTTGATTGCCGATTTCGATAACGGCAGCAGCAGTCAGGATGCCTTGGGGCAATTTCTCAACCTCAAGCATACCGGTGTTGGCCAGGTTGAAGGGATGATCAGCAGTGGCGACAGTGGGGGCCCTGCTTTTATCGGCAACAAGGTAGCCGGTATTGCCAGTTACATCAGTACCCTGAGCATGGGCAGCGCGCATCCTGATGTTGATAACAGCCTCAACAGCAGTTTTGGCGAGATCGCTGCCTGGCAGCGCGTCAGCGCCCAGCAAGAGTTCATTGATAAGGCGATTCGGGCCAGTTACGTCGACGCGCCGACCAAAATGTCCGAGGTCAAGCAGAACGTGGTCGAAGGCCAGGCCGGTACCTTTACCAACGCCTATTTCATGGTTGAACTGACCGCGCCAAGAAAAGACCCCAATGCGTTGATCAGCTTTAACTTCACCACTCGCGATGGTACTGCCAAAGCCGGTGAGGATTATCTGGCCAACAAGGGCACTCTGGTGTTCTACCCGAACGAAACCAAGGCCGTGGTGGCGGTGGAAATCATCGGCGACAATCGTCTGGAGGCCAACGAAACCTTCTACATGGACTTTACCAACGCATCGGGCGCGGCGTTCGACAATGGGGCGCTGGTTCTGACCGGCACGCGCACCATCGTCAACGACGATATCTGGCCGGTTTGATGGCACAGCGCTGATTTGTGATTGAGTCGGCGCTTCTTCTGCAATGGACGTTGACGGGCGCGTTTACAGGTAGCATGGTGGCTATTCAATGCTACTCCACCTCGATATCGAGACCTTCATGAAGAAAGCTTTAGCTGCGCTCGGTCTGTCATTGATGTTTGTGCAGGCTGCGCCTGCCTTAGCCGCTACGATCAAGATTGAAAACAGGTCTTCCTGGGAAATCCATGAGATCTATTTTGCGCCGACCAGTCAGGATGACTGGGGTGATGATCATCTGGGCAATCAGGTGCTCAAGACCGGTATGACCTTGAGCCTGACCGGTGTCAACCCGGGCAAGTGGGATGTGCGTCTGGTGGATGAGGACAACGACGAGTGTGTCGTTAAAGGCCAGAAAATCAGCGCCTCGGAAACGTTTGTGATCGAGGATGACGACTTGCTCAGTTGCCAGGCTGAGACTGATCAGTAGTTGCGCATGTAACGAGTGTTGAAGAAACCCCGATTTTTCGGGGTTTTTTTATGTCCGGATGCATGGGATGAATAAACCCCGTCTACGCTTGCCAATAGCAGAGGGTCCACTCCAACGATCGGTGTCGCTATGTTCAATACCCGCTTGAAAACGGAAGTCCAGGCGCTGCATTCCGAATTGTCGATGTTCCAGCAATTGCAAAAAGGCATTGATGCATGTCTGGTGCATATCATCCTTGATGCCCAATACAATATTATTGAGGCCAATGACAATTTCCTGCGTATGTTGGGTTATCGCGCCGAGCAGGTGGTGGGCAAACCACTGGATCAGTACATCCCGGCCTATGTCAAACAGCTCGACTGTTACCGCAATCTGGTGGCGTCGGTGCAGAAGGGCGAGCCGGTGACCGACACTTACCGCTTTCTGCGAGCCGATGGCAGCCTGGCCTGGATCCGGGCCGTATGGCAGCCGCTGCAGGACGCTCGCGGTCAATTGACAGGCATTCATTGCCTGGGCTCGGACATTACCGAGTCGGTGGACACCGCCGCCGAAAACGCGGCGTTCATCCAGGCGCTATTGCGCTCTACGGCAGTGATCGAGTTCGACCTGAGCGGCCATGTGCTCAAGGCCAATGAGCAGTTTTTGCGTGGCATGGGCTACAACATGGCGCAGATCCGCGGCAAGCATCACAGCATGTTCTGTGAGCCCGCCGAAGTGGCGTCCAATGCTTACCGGGAGTTCTGGTCGACCCTTAACCGGGGCGAGTTCGTCGCCAGCCGTTTCAAGCGCATCGACAGCCATGGCCGCCCGGTATGGCTGGAGGCGACCTATAACCCGGTGCACGATGCTCAGGGCAGGCTGTACAAGGTGGTCAAGTTCGCCACCGTGATCACGGATCAGGTCGCCCGCGAAGAGGATGTCAGCCAGGCGGCGAGTATCGCGTTCGATATTTCCCAGCGCACCGACGTCACTGCCCGGCGCGGCGCCGAAGTGGTGCAGAACACCGTGCACACCATGCGGCGGATCTCGGAAGAAATGCAGTCGGCCTCTGCCGGCATCGAGGCGCTGGGCAAGCAGTCGCTGCTGATCAGCTCCATCGTGCAAACCATCGGCGGGATTGCCCAGCAAACCAACCTGCTGGCCCTCAACGCCGCCATCGAGGCGGCCCGTGCCGGCGAGCAGGGCAGGGGCTTTGCCGTGGTCGCCGACGAGGTCCGGCAACTGGCCGGGCGCACCAGCGCGGCCACCGAAGAGATTGTCAGCGTGGTGCAGCAGAACCAGTCGCTGACCGACGAAGCCGTGCGCGGCATGGCCAACAGCCGCGGCCAGGCCGAACAAGGGCTGGCGCTGGCCAATGAGGCAGGGTCGGTGATTGTCGAGATTCAGGATGGGGCGCAGCAGGTGGTCAATGCGGTGGGGCGCTTTGCCAGTCAGTTGTAGGGGCGCACGAAGAATTATCGGAAGTGCCCTTCAGGAGAAAGAGAGATGTCTTGCATTCTAGCCTTGTACAAGCGTGCAAAATCGCCAATGCAAGGCACCCACTGATCCGGTTCGCGACAAGCCTTAAGCACTTAGACCGGGGAGGATGCCAATCTAACGAGAAGAACAGCCTGATTGAGTTAGTCCAGTTACTGGACTAACCTTAGGAGCACCCCTTCAATGATTGAGATATGTTGTATGCAAACGCACAACATTCATGCAGCCAAAACCAATTTTTCTCAGCTCGTCGATGCCGCGGCCAATGGGGAAACCATCATCATTGCCAAGGCCGGCGTACCGGTCGCGAAACTGGTCCCCATCACAGCACCAAGGCGGCGGGGCATGTTGAAGGATGTGACGTTTGATGCCGACGCTTCGCAGGCGATGGACAGCGAGATTGCAGATCTGTTTGAGCACAAAGAATGAAGCTGCTGTTTGATACCCACGTCCTGGTATGGGCTGCAACGGACGATGTAAGGCTTTCAACAGAGGCCGCGAGATTGATCGACGATGAAGCCAATATTCTTTATTTCAGCGCAGCCAGCCTGTGGGAACTCACGATAAAAGGGGCTGAGCGAACAGGTATCGTTCCTTCCTTGTTGCATAAGGCACTGCTGGACGCAGGTTATCTTGAATTGCCGATTACCAGCGAGCACAGCCTGGCGATCAGCACCTTGCCGGATCATCACCGCGACCCATTCGACCGCATTATGGTGGCTCAGGCGTTGGTTGAGGGTATCAGCCTAGTCACGCATGACCGCATGTTGCGCTTGTATCCCCATACGTTGGTTGTTTGAGTCATCTTGTTTGAGCCGTTAGATCGGAGCCGCTTATACAGGAAGGTTCTGAGGTGAGCGAGCCTACCCAATTGACCATCAAGGCGCGACAAGCCCCGCCGTTCAGGGCGGGGACGGATAGCACGGACGGCGTAGCCGTCCCTGGTTGCCGTGGGGTGGCTGCTGCTGTTCGGTGTACGCACCGCCACAGGATGATGCGAAGTAACATGGCGACACAGATGCCCTTCTACGGCGGTATTTCGTTACAAAGACCCCATGGGCATGCATCTTGAAAACACCGTGCCCTCCGCGCCTAATGTTGCCTTCATTGCTCATGGCTCAAGAGCAGCATGCAACGACTTCAAGCCTTCAAGTACGAACTCATGCCAGACGGCCGGCAGGAGCGGCAAATGCGCCGCTTTGCGGGCTCCTGTCGCTTCGTCTTCAACAAGGCGCTGGCCTTGCAGAAGGAGCGCCACGAGCAAGGCGAGAACAAGCTCGGCTATGCGGGCCTGTGCAAGTTGCTGACCGAGTGGCGCAATAGCCCGCAAACTGCATGGCTGGCCGATGCGCCGGTTCACCCATTGCAACAGAGCCTCAAGGATCTGGAACGGGCCTACGCCAACTTTTTCGCCAAGCGAGCCGACTTTCCCCGGTTCAAGAAGAAGGGGCAGAACAACAGCTTGCGCTATCCCGACCCGAAACAGATCAAGCTCGACCAGACCAACAGTCGCCTGTTTCTGCCCAAGCTGGGCTGGCTGCGCTACCGCAACAGCCGCGAGGTGCCTGGCACGGTGAAGAACATCACCGTGAGCCAGTCGTGTGGCAAGTGGTTCGTGAGCATCCAGACCGAACGAGAGATCGATGAGCAGCCCACGGCGCAGGGTGCGGCAGTCGGCATCGACATGGGCATTGCCCGCTTCGCCACGCTTTCGGATGGCTCGTTCTACGCACCATTGAACAGCTTCAAACGCCATGAAACCGCGCTGTGCAAAGCGCAGCAGGCGATGAGCCGCAAGGTCAGATTCAGCCGCAACTGGAACAAGGCGAAAGCCCGCGTCCAGCGCATTCACTCGCGCATCGGCAATGCCCGCCGCGACTACCTGCACAAGTGCTCCACCACGATCAGCCAAAACCACGCGATGGTGTGTATCGAGGACTTGCAGGTACGCAATATGTCCAGGTCGGCGGCAGGCACGGCCGAGGCACCGGGAAGAAACGTTCGGGCCAAGTCTGGCCTGAACAGGTCCATCCTCGATCAGGGCTGGTTCGAGTTCCGCCGCCAACTGGACTACAAGCTGGCGTGGCGCGGCGGCTGGCTGATTGCCGTACCGCCGCGAGATACCAGCCGCACGTGCCCGTGTTGCGGCCATGTGTCGGCGGCCAACCGCCAGACGCAGGCGCTGTTCAGGTGTGTGGGATGTGGTTTTGAAGGCAACGCCGATGTGGTCGGCGCGATGAATGTACTAAGGGCGGGACACGCCCGGTTAGCCTGTGAAGTGAGCGCAGAGGTCATGGCGCCAGCAGCAGGAACCCACCGAAGCGACTCGGGGGCGGCTCGATGCCGCGCCTGAGCGCCGTAGGAATCTCCGGCCTTCAGGCCGGGGAGGATGTCAAGAAACCGGGATTATCGTCGCAGAGTTGTATGTGCGTAATGGCCAGGCCAAGGCGCGTTCGGTATGGCAGGGTTTTGCCAGCGGGCTGGCCGGTTTGTGTGGGTTATATGGCGTGGACGTCGAAGAACCGGCTCCAGCCCCGGCGCTTGAAGCCCCGGCACTGCAGCCGGTGAATATCGCCAAGTCGCTGATCACCCTGGACAAGCCGGGTGTTACGCATAAGGTGTCGCTGGACAAGGGGCCGGGGGCGCCACGCTCGATCAAGGTCAGCGCGACCTGGATCGATAACGGCGATGGCAACGACAACGATGATCTGGACTTGCGCGTCGGTATTCTGCGTCCCGACGGTCAGATGTCGCTCATCCACGCACCGGCCAGGCGCGGCGCCTTCGATCTGGACCCGTTCGTGTTTCATACCGGCGATGTGGTCAGCGCCAGTGCTTCGGCACCGGGCACTGAAAGCGTCGAAATCAATCCGCAGATCTCGCGCAAGCTGGGTGGCAAAGTGGCTCTGGTGTGCAGTGTCTATTCGGCGGTGGACAACGGTGATGTGTCGGTGGGCTCGCTCAAGCCCAGAATGCGTATGGAGTATGGCGACCAGGTGGTGGAGTGCGCCTACGAGTTCGAGCTTGAGCAGAAAGTGCAGAAGGGCTTCTTCGGCCGCAAGACCAGCGTCTCGACCTATCCCGACAGCTACACCTACGTCATTGGCCTGATCGAGATTGATGATCAGCAGATCGTCCTCAGTCCTTCAGGTGTCACGGCAGAGTCAGGCAGCGAGGCGACGCCCTGGTTGAGCTGGAGCAATGGCGGGGTGCTGCTGAGCATGGACGGGCCAGAAGTGTTCAAGGATGAGCCGATCGATCTTGATCAGGATAAGCAGTACATCTGAATGGGTTGATCGGTCCCTTTTGGGGACTTCGCTCAAACGGACTAACCGCTCGGCAACTCAATCATCGGCTTGAAGTCTTTAACCTGTGCTAACCAGTCCTATTCAGACACAATGAGCGCTTTTTGTTGTAGGACCGTTCTGAATGTCTGTCTTTTCTGCGTCCTGGCGTCAGGCGCTGGTGGTTGCCTTGGCTGTTTTGCTGGCCGCGTGTGACAACACCGACAAGCCTGCTCAACCACAAAAGCCTGTTGAACCGCCGCACACGACTTACCGTCAGGCCGGCTGGGATGAGCTGCCGGCGGTGACCGATGCCGATCTGCAGGCTGGTTTTGCCGCCTGGCGCAGCGCCTGTACCCGACTCAAGGCTGACCCGGTGTGGGGGGCACCTTGTGCATCGGCGGCCAGTCTGGCCGCGGCGCCGTCTGCGGCCGAGATCCGGACCTTTCTGCAGGCGACGTTGCAGGTTTATAGCCTGCGTGCCGATGGCGGCAGTGCCGATGGTCTGATCACCGGTTATTACGAGCCGGTCTACCCAGGCAGCCTGACCCGTACCGAACAGGCCCAGGTGCCGGTGTATGGCATTCCTGATGATCTGGTGGTGGTCAATCTCGACAGCCTGTACCCCGAACTCAAGGGCAAGCGCCTGCGTGGCCGGGTCGAGGGCCGGGTACTCAAGCCTTATGACGATGCCGCGACGATCAATGCCAATGGCCTGGATGCGCCGGTGATTGCCTGGCTCACCGACCCCATGGATTTGCAGTTCCTGCAGATCCAGGGCTCGGGCCGGGTTCGTCTGCCTGATGGTACTCAAGCACGTCTGGCCTATGCCGATCAGAATGGCCACCCGTATCGCGCCATCGGCCGCTGGCTGGTCGAGCAGGGCCAGTTGCAGAAAGAAGACGTGACCATGGGCAGCATTGCTGCCTGGGCCAAGGCCAACCCGCAACGAGTTCCCGAGTTGCTGGCCAGCAACCCGAGCTATGTGTTCTTCACCCGTAACCCGGACAGCAATGAAGGGCCGCGTGGTTCGTTGAACGTGCCTTTGACCGCCGGCTACAGCGTGGCTATCGACCGTAAAGTGATTCCGTTGGGCAGCCTGCTGTGGCTGTCGACCACGCGCCCCGACGGGACAGCGCTGATACGCCCTGTTGCCGCTCAGGACACTGGCGGTGCGATTGCCGGTGAAGTGCGCGCGGACCTGTTCTGGGGCACCGGAGAGGCCGCCGGGCATCTGGCGGGGGACATGAAGCAGAAGGGCAATGTGTGGCTTTTGTGGCCCCAAGGCGTGGCGTTGCCGTGATTAACCTGACGTTTTCCAGCGGCGTATGGGTTAGAGATTTAAACAGGACTTTGACTTGTTTTTTGTCGTCAAAAACATGGCAATAAATGAATGAATCTTTTTCCGACGAGTTGTATCAAAGACGCCAATAACAATATATTGACACTGTCATACTGATATTACACATTACTGTTTAATGCTTTCTTACAGGGGCATCCCCTGGGCCTTCTGATAGGACGAAGTGCATGAGTCGCGCCGACGATATCGCCAGATTGTTCCAGGGAATTGGAGCAAGTACAGACGGATATCTGGACATGGACAGCCACTTCGATTATCCGGAAACCACAGTGACGCCCTTGCGACCTTTGCGTGCGGTCAGCGAGGCGTCTTCGCCTGCGTCCGCGCAAAGCCCGTCGCTGCCGACGGCGTCGCTTGAGTCGCCCTCTGCATCGCCTGCGGTGATATCGGCATCGCTCAGCTCGCTGCTGGCCGAAGCTGCCCGTGTGCGCGAAGCGAATGCCGGGACCGGTAATGAGGTTCACACGCAGCCGCAGCACACAGGACCCGCTCCTGAAATCAAGGCGCGGGTGATTGCTGTCGTCTCGGCCAAGGGCGGGGTAGGCAAGACGACTTTGAGCGCCGCGTTGGCCAGCCTGTTGCAGTTGCCTGGTGGCCGGACACTGGTCGTTGAACTCGATCCGCAGGATGCTTTGCGTCATCACTTGTTGGGCGGTACTGAACAGGGCGGTCTGGTCAATGGCCGTTTGCGTGACGAGGACTGGAACAGCCTGTTGCTGCCGGGCACTGCCAATACCTGGGTGCTGCCTTACGGTTCGCATAGCGCTGAGCAGCGCCGCTCGCTCAAACAGGCAATGGATGAGGACCGGCATTGGCTGGCCCGGCAGATCGAGCGTATGCAACTGGACGAGCATGACGTGCTGGTGCTGGATGTGGCCACAGGGCCGTCGCGCTATCTGGAGCAGGCACTGGATGTTGCCGATCAGGTACTGGCCGTGGTGAACACCGACGCCGCCTGTTACCAGACCCTGAATGTCATGGAGCAGTGGCTGGCACCTCTTGCCAGCAAGCCTCGGCCACCGGCCTGTCATTACGTGATCAACCAGTTCGATGCCACGCGGGCGTTCAGTTGCGACATGCACCAGGTGCTGCTGCGTCGTCTCGGTGAGCAACTGCTGGGCTGGGTACGGCTCGATTACAGTCTGGCTGAGGCGCTCGCCTATGGCACGTATCCGCTGCTGGCCGAAACGCCGACCCAAGGTGTCCAGGACCTGCACGCGCTGGGTCAGCAACTGACCACTCGGCTCATGGAACAGGCCCGTGCTGAGTCCAGCCTTTCATGAGCGAAGTGCAAACCGAAGTGCCTGGATTGCGGGCACGAATCCGCCGTGTTCTGACGCGGTTATCGGCGCGTCTTGATGCATTGCCTGCCCAGCCCCTCCTGATCCTGAAAGTCGCTGGTGGTTTGCTGGGCGTGTTGCTATTTGCGTTTGTGGTGTCGGTGCCCTTTGATCTGCAGGCTCAAGCCAGTTTCGGGGTCATGTGTTTTATCGCCGCGTTGCTGTTGCGCCGTATTGGCGGTCGCCTGGCGATTCTGGCGATGATTGCCCTGTCGCTGGTCATGTCACTGCGCTACGTGTATTGGCGGGTGACCTCGACGCTGGGCTTTGAGAACTGGGTCGACATGCTCTTTGGCTACGGTCTGGTGCTGGCCGAGCTGTATGCGCTGATTGTGCTGCTGTGCGGCTACCTGCAAACCTGCTGGCCGCTGCAACGCGAGCCGGTGCTGATGAAGGGCCATCCGGATAGCTGGCCGGTGGTGGACTTGTTCATCCCCACTTACAACGAAGCGCTGTCGATCGTAAAGCTCACCATCTTTGCTGCGCAGGCCATCGACTGGCCTCGGGACAAGCTGCGCGTGCATGTACTCGATGACGGTCGCCGCGAGGACTTCCGGCAGTTCTGTGCCCAGGTCGGGGTCAATTACATCACCCGTGACAACAATCGGCATGCCAAGGCCGGTAACCTCAATGAAGCGCTGAAGGTCACCGACGGCGAATACGTCGCGATTTTTGATGCCGACCACGTGCCGACCCGTTCTTTCCTGCAACTGTGCATGGGCTGGTTCCTCAAGGACCCGAAGCTGGCAATGCTGCAGACCCCGCACTTTTTCTTTTCTCCGGACCCGTTCGAAAAGAACCTCAACACTTTCCGCGCGGTGCCTAACGAAGGCGAGCTGTTCTATGGCCTGGTCCAGGACGGCAACGACCTGTGGAACGCGGCGTTCTTCTGTGGCTCTTGTGCAATCATCCGTCGCAAGCCTCTGGAGCAAATCGGCGGAGTGGCGGTCGAGACCGTGACTGAGGATGCCCATACGGCGCTCAAGCTCAGTCGGGCCGGTTACAACACCGCTTACCTGGCAATCCCGCAGGCGGCAGGCCTGGCTACTGAAAGTTTGTCGCGGCACATCAGCCAGCGAATTCGCTGGGCGCGAGGCATGGCGCAGATCTTCCGCACCGATAACCCCTTGCTGGGCAAGGGGCTGCAAATGGGTCAGCGGCTCTGTTACCTCAATGCCATGCTGCACTTTTTCTATGGCTTGCCGCGCCTGGCGTTTCTCACCGCGCCGCTGGCCTTTCTGTTTTTCGATGCACGGATTTTCCAGGCTTCGGCCTTGATGATCACCGTGTATGTATTGCCGCATATCCTGCATGCCAGCATTACCAACTCGACCATGCAGGGGCGCTTTCGTCACTCGTTCTGGAACGAGGTCTACGAGACGGTGCTGGCCTGGTACATCATGGGCCCGGTGCTCATGGCCCTGATCAACCCCAAGTTCGGCGGCTTTAACGTGACCGACAAGGGCGGGATCATCGACGAGAAGTTCTTCGAATGGAAACTGGCCCGTCCCTACATTGTGTTGCTGGGCCTGAACCTGGCCGGCCTGCTGTGCGGCATCGTGATGCTGATCCAGGGCAGTAACGAGGAGGGCGCCACGGTCACGATCCTGATCAACCTGGCCTGGACGCTCTACAACATCATTATTGCCGGCGCCGCTGTGGCGGTGGCCAGTGAGACCCGCCAGGTGCGTAACGAGCCCCGCGTCGCGGCCAGCTTGCCGATGCGTTTGCAGCGCGCCGATGGCAGCAGCCTGGATGCCACGACCCTGGACTTCTCGCAGAACGGCCTGGGCTTGCGCTTGCCCGAAGGGCAGAGCCTGACGCGCGGTGAGATCGTGCAGATCGGCCTGTTCCGCAAAGACCAGCTCAGCCAGTTTCCCGCCACGGTGGTGTTCTGCCGCGATTCGTTGATCGGTGTGCAGTTCAATCAGTTGACCCTGCGCCAGCAGAGTGACCTGGTGCGCCTGACCTTTTCGCGGGCCGACACCTGGGCCGCCACTTGGGGCCATGGCCTGATCGATACCCCACTCAAGGCCCTGCGCGAGGTCTGCAGCGTCAGCCTGCGCGGTGTTCGCGAACTGTTCACGGCCACCCGCCATGCCTGGCGGGCCCGACGCGCACTGAATACGGCGCCCGCCACTCTTACGGAAAAATCATGATGTCCAAGCCAATGCAAAGCTGCTACGCAGGGCCTGCTTCTCGCTACCTGACGGCGTTCATGTCGTCCTTGCTGTTGCTCGGTGGCAGCACGCAAGCCTTGGCCGACGTGGCCGGTCCTGTGGCGCCGCTGATGCAAGGCGAGGGGTATCGCGTGAGCCTCAAGCAGTTGGGGCGTAATTATCCGATGATCCTGAAGGGCATCGAGTCGGCCGATACGGTCAACTTCAACGTGCGTGCCGATCAGGTGGTTACCGGCGCGCGGCTGACCCTGGAGTATTCCTATTCACCGGCATTGCTGGCCGACATGTCGCAGCTCAACGTGATGGTCAACGACGAGGTCGCCGCCAGTTTGCCGCTGGTCAAGGAGGGGGCCGGCAAACCGCAGAAGCAGCTGATCGAGGTCCCGGCGCACCTGATCACCGAATTCAACCGCCTGAGCTTACAATTTGTCGGGCATTACACCATGAGCTGTGAAGACCCGATGCACAGCAGCCTGTGGGCGCGGGTCAGTCCTGCATCGACGCTGGAGTTGCAGACCCAGCCACTGAATCTGCCTGACGATCTGTCGATCCTGCCGCTGCCGTTCTTTGATCGCCGCGACATGCACCCGGTGACTTTGCCGTTTGTGTTTGCTTCGGGGACCGATAATGCCACCCTCGAAGCCGCTGGCGCGTTGTCGTCCTGGTTCGGTGCCCAGGCCAGTTATCGCGGGGCGAGTTTTCCGGTCAGCCTGAACGAACTGCCTGCCAGCGGCAACGCGGTGGTGCTGCGTGTGGCCACCAGCGCCGGGACCCTGGGCAACAGCCCTGTACCGGCGCCCAGCGGCCCCAGCGTGGCGTTGATGGCCAACCCCAACGACCCTAACGGTAAGCTGCTGTTGATCAGCGGCCGGGACGCCAAAGAACTGAAAACCGCGGCGACCGCAGTGGTGGTCGGCAGCCATGCCCTGAGCGGCAGCCAAGTGGTCATCAGCCAGCTGGAAACCCTGCAGCCGCGCAAACCCTACGATGCGCCAAACTGGGTCCCCTCTGATCGCCCGGTCAAGCTCGGCGAACTGATCGAGGCCAAAGCTCTCAACGTTTCTGGCTACAACCCCAACACCATCAGCGTACCGCTGCGGCTGCCGCCGGATTTGTTCAACTGGCGCCAGGAAGGCGTGCCGCTGGATTTGAAGTACCGCTACACCCCGCAGTCGCGCAAAGGCAACTCGTCGCTGATCGTCAGCTTCAATGACACGCTGGTCAAATCCGAGAACCTGCCATCGACCGAGCAGCTCGACAGCAGCCTGCTGGGCAAGATCCGCGATGAGGTATTGCCGCGTGATACCCGAGCCCGCCTGCCGCTCGAAGCGCTGAGCCTGCAATCGCGCCTGCAGTTCCGTTTCATGTATGAGTTCATGCGCCAGGGTGAGTGCGGCGACATCATCATCGATAACATGCGCGGCAGCATCGACCCTGAATCGACGGTCGACCTGAGTGGCTACGATCACTTTATGGCCATGCCCAACCTGGGCGTTTTCAAGGATGCCGGCTTCCCCTTCACACGCCTGGCCGATCTGTCGCAGAGCGCCGTGGTGCTCCCCGACAACGCAGGTATCGAAGAGCTGGGTGCCTACCTGGATATCCTTGGCCGCTTTGGTGAGTCCACCGGTTACCCGGCCACCGCAGTGACTGTGACCCAGGCCGCGCAAGTCAGCCAGGTGGCCGACAAAGACCTGCTGGTGCTGGCTTCCGGTGCCAATCAACCGTTGCTTGAAACCTGGGCCGAGCGTTTGCCGGCGCAGGTCAATGGTAACCAGAGCCGGGTCGAACTGTCGGACCTGGCGTTCAAGGTGCGCAGCTGGTTCAGCTCTGATCCGGAGGCCAACCTGCGCCGGGCGCGGGTGGCCATGTCGTTCTCGGCCGAGCAAGGCAGTTCGTTCCTGACCGGCTTTGAGTCGCCGCTCAAGGGCGGCCGCAGCGTGGTGGTGATTGCCAGCAGCCGGCCGCAGGATCTGGCTGATGTGACTCGTGCGCTGGTGGGGGGCGAGGACTACACCCAGGCGATCCAGGGCAGCCTGGTGGCGGTGCGTGGCAAGTCGGTTCAGGCGTTGGTGGCTGACGAGCAGTACTACATTGGCCAGTTGGGCGCTGTGCGCTACGTGCAATGGATCCTGTCGCGTAACCTGGCGGTGTCGCTGTTGGTCACCGGCCTGAGTGTCGCGGTGCTGGCGGGGCTGGCGTTTCTGGCGCTGCGTGCCCGGGCACGCCGCAGGCTCGACCCGTGAGTCGGCTCAAGGCCTGGCTGGCCGGCACTCTGTTACTGGTGTTGAGCAGCTCTCTGGTGCAAGCGGCGCCTCGCTGCGATAGCAGCCTGTGGCCGTTGTGGCAGACCTTTCGCGAGCACTTCGTGCAGCCTGACGGCCGCGTGCTGGATGCCAGTACGCCGCAGCAGCACAGCTCTTCCGAGGGGCAGTCATACGCGATGTTTTTTGCGCTGGTGGCCAACGACCGGTCGAGTTTCGACCTGATGTGGCGCTGGGCGCAGAACAACCTGGCGGGCGATGACATTGCCCATAAGCTGCCTGGCTGGTTCTGGGGCAAGGATGAGCAGGGCGTCTGGCGCTTGCTGGATGACAACTCGGCCTCGGATGCTGACCTGTGGTTCGCCTATGCGCTGTTCGAGGCCGGGCGGCTATGGCAAGACCAGCGCTACACCGAGGCGGCGCGCCAGTTGCTGACCAATATCAAGGCTCAGGAAATCGAGACCCTGCCGGGCCTGGGCAAGATGCTGATGCCGGGGTTTCGCGGTTTCATCAAGCCGGACCTGAACAAGCCCGACCTGTGGCAGCTCAACCCCAGTTACCTGCCAGTACCGCTGCTGCGGCGTCTGGCGGTACTGGATAACAACGGTCCCTGGACCGAGATCGCCAACAATACCCTGACCCTGATGCAGGCCGTGGGGCCCAAGGGCTTCATTGCCGACTGGGTGAGCTACCGTGCCAGCGGCGCCGATCAAGGGCAGTTCATTGTCGACCCGGTCAAAGGTGAACTGGGCAGTTACGACGCGATTCGTGTCTACCTCTGGGCCGGTATCACGGCGGCTGAAGATCCGCTGGCCAGGCCGATGCTCGCGGCCCTCAATGGCATGAGCGTCGCCACCGTGCAAAGCGGCGTGCCACCGGAAAAAATTCAAACCCGTAGCGGTGCCTTCAGTGGCCAGGGTGGTTTTGGGTTTTCGGCGGCCCTGTTGCCGTACTTCCAGGCGTTAGGCAACACGGCGCAAGTTGACGCACAGACGCTACGCTTTCGGCAGGGCATGGCCCAGAGCCTGACACCTGAAGCGCTCAAGGCCGCCCAGCCACCTTATTACCATTTTGTACTGAGCCTGTTTGCCTTGGGCCACATCGAGCAGCGTTACCGTATGGACGCTGACGGCCTGTTGCAGACCGCTTGGGGGACGCCATGCGCACGCCTCGCACCGTAATGCTTTCCGGGGTCCTGGCGACCCTTTTCAATGCCGGCGTGTATGCCGCGCCGCTGACTCCGGCCGGCCAGGCGCTGCTGGAACAGGGCCGTTACTGGCAGAACCAGAACGACCCGCAACGCGCCACAGAAGTCTGGAAAAAACTGCTGCTGATCGACCCGCAGCAGATCGATGCGCAGTACGGTCTGGGCCTGTTGGAACTCAAGGCAAAACGCCCGGCCGCCGCCGCCCGTTATCTGGAGCAGATGCGCGCGGCCCACCCCGGTGATCCTTTGACCCTGCAACTGGAACAGGCCATCGCCCTTAACAGTGGCGACGCCAGCCAGCGCCTGGAAAATGCCCGCCTGGCGGCGCAGAACGGCGAGCTGGACAAGTCGGTGGGGCTGTATCGACAGTTGTTTGCCAACAAACCGCCCCAGGGTGAACTGGCTCTGGAGTTCTACAGCTACCTGGGCTACACCCGCACCGGCTGGAACGAGTCGCGCCAAGGGCTGGAGCGTCTGCTGAGCCAGGAGCCTGACAACGCCAAGGTCAAGCTGGTACTGGCCAAGCTGCTGATCCGCAATGAGACCACCCGTGTCGATGGCATCCGGCGTCTGGCGCAATTGTCGACGGTCCCGGAACTGGGCGGCGAGGCCACTGAAAGCTGGCGTCAGGCGCTGGTCTGGCTGGGTGCGCCGCGCCCGGCAGAACAGCCACTGTTCGAGGCCTACTTGAAGGCCAACCCCGATGACACTGAGCTCCGCGAGCAGATGCAGGGCAAAGGTGCTGGCGCCGCCCAGGTGCAGCAGAACCCGCATCTGGCCCGTGGCTTCAAGGCGTTGCAGGACAACCAGCTGGATGTCGCCGAACAGGCCTTTCAGGCACGTTTGAAAGAACAGGCACAGGACGCCGATGCCTTGGGCGGTATGGGGCTGGTCCGTCAGCGTCAGGGGCGTTTCAACGAGGCCAACGAACTGCTGGGCCGCGCCGTGGCGCGCAGCGGCAATGCGCGCTGGCAGACGGCGCTGGATGCCAACCGTTACTGGGCCTTGCTGGGCCAGGCCGGCACGGCGCGGGCCGATAAGGACCTGCAACGGGCGGCAAACCTGTTGCAACAGGCGATTGCCCTCAAGCCCCGGCAGATTGAAGGCCATGTGGCGCAGGGCAGCCTGCAGGCTGAGCAGGGGCGGTTCGATGACGCCCAGGCCAGCTATCGCCAGGCGCTGGCGCTGGATGCGGCCAATCCCGACGCTTTGATGGGCATGCTCACGGTGCTGACCCAAAGTGGCCAGACCGCAGAGGCCCAGCGTCTGATCGACGGCCTGAGCGCCGCCCAGCAACAGCGCCTGGGCGATCTACGGCCGCTACGCGCGGCCCTGGCCGCTGGCCAGGCGCGCAACGCCGAACTGCGTGGCGACCTTCGCTCGGCGCTGGCTGCCCAGCAGGATGCGGTGCGCAACGAGCCGAAGAATGCCTGGCTGCGCAACGACCTGGCGCGCCTGTACCTGCTCGACAATGCGCCGGACAAAGCCCGTCAGGTCATCGATGACCTGCTCAAAAACGATTCGGCCAATCCTGAAGCGTTGTACGTGGCGGCACTGGTGGCGGCGCGGATGAGCGACTTTCCGGCGGCGCAGCGTCATCTGGAGCGGATCCCGGCGGCGCAGCGCACCCCGGCGATGCAGAGCCTGGCCAGTGACTTGCGCGTGCAGAGCCTGATTACCCAGGCCGGCGAACAGGTGCGCAAGGGCAACCGCCAGGCTGCTGTGGACCTGCTCAGCCGCGCCGAAACCAGTGCCCGTGACGAGCAACTCAGTGCTTTGGCCAATGCCTGGATCGAAGCCGGGCAGCCCGAGCGAGCCTTGCAACTGTTGCGTCAGGCTCAGGAACGCAGCCCCTCACCAACCCCGGAGTTGCGTCTGGCCTATGCCGGTGCGCTGCTCAAAAGCGGCGATGATGTGCAGGTCAACCAGATCCTCAACGAGTTGCAGAACCGCAACCTGACGCCTGCGCAGCGGCGCAGCTATGACGATCTGCTGTTCCTGTACCGGGTCCGTCAGGCCGATCTGTTGCGTGACCAGGGCAATCTGGTCGCCGCTTACGACACTCTGGCGCCGGCCCTGGAACAACGCCCGAACGACCCGCTGGCCGGTGCTGCCCTGGCGCGTATGTACCTGGCCAACAACGATCCGCACAAGGCGGTTGCGCTGTATCAGCCGTTGCTGGCCAAGTACCCGCGTGATGCCAGCCTGCAGATCGGCATTGCCCAGGCCTGGAACCAGTTGGGCGAGTCGCGCAAGGCCGAGAAGGCCGTCGATGAAGCTGTGGACCTGGCGGGCAACGATCCGCAGATCCTGTTGACCGCCGCCGGGCTGCTGCGCGCCCAGGGCAAGACCTCACGTGCCGCTGAGTTGTACAGCCGCGCCCTGGCCTTGCAGGAGCCGCTGCACCAGCCGGGAGTTAATCCGTTTGCCAAGGCGACCGCCAGCAATCCCTTTGTCGGTCAGCCTGGCCAGCGCGGTCAGTCGCGGCTGGCCCAGCAGGGCAACCTGAATCAGATTCCGGAACCGGCCGAAGTTCAGGCCGCGGCAGTTGAGCCAGTGGCCCCGGTTGCCGTACCGGTGCCGCAGTTTGCCGCCGCACAAGCGCCAGCCCGCTACGCCACACCCGATAGCTACGCGGCGGGCTATGCCGCCGGTTATGCCGCTGTAGCCCAGGCGTCGGCCCCGCCCCCACGTGAGCCGGCAACCGTGCGCAAGGCGGCGCCCGTGCCGGCTGACCCTTGGCAGCAAGCGCGTCAGAGCCTGGAGCAGATTCGCCAGGAGCGCAGCCCCAGCGTGACTCAAGGCGTCAGCTATCGCAGCAACAACAGCGAGTCCGGGCTGGGCAAGATGTCCGAAGTCCAGGCCCCCCTGGAAATTCGGATGCCGCTTGGCGATGACCGGCTGGCGCTGCGTGTGACCCCGGTGTCACTCAATGCCGGTTCGGTTGACGACACGGCCGCATTTCGTTTTGGCAGCGGGCCGACCCTGTCACCCTTGCAGAACCTCAGCGGTCTGACCGCCGTACAGACCGCAGCCGCTCAGGAAGCACTGGGTGCGGACGTGGATTTGCGCGGTGCTTCGGCGGCCGGGATCGGTCGCCAGAAAGACAGCGGCGTGGGGCTGGCCGTGGCCTATGAAAGCCCTTCGCTGGGCCTCAAGAGCGATCTGGGCACCAGCCCGATAGGCTTTTTGTACAGCACCGTGGTCGGAGGCATCAGCCTGGAGCGGCCGTTTGTCGAGGGCGGTGACTGGCGTTACAGCATCAATCTGTCGCGGCGTCCGGTCACCGACAGCCTGGCCTCCTTTGCCGGCGTTCAGGACCGGCGTACCGGCGTCGAGTGGGGCGGTGTCACCGCTAATGGCGGGCGTGTACAACTGAGCTACGACAATGGCCATTTCGGCACCTATGGTGTGGCCGCCGTGCATGAACTGGTGGGGCATAACGTCGCTGACAACCAACGCCGCGAGGGCAGTGCCGGCGCCTACTGGTACATCTTCAACGACGATAGCAAGCAGTTCACGGTCGGGGTCAACCTGACCGCCATCGGTTTTGACCAGAACCAGAACTTCTATACCTATGGCCACGGTGGTTATTTCAGCCCGCAGGGCTTCTATGCCCTCAGTGCGCCGATTGGTTGGTCGCAGCGTTCCGGCCGGCTGAGCTACTCGTTGCGTGGTGCACTGGGTGTACAGCATATCCAGCAGGATGGCGCGGACTTCTATCCCAACGACAAGGCCTTGCAGGCGAGTCTTGAAGCGACGGCGCAAAACCTAGCCGGCGCCGGGCTTGGCGTGTCAACCCAGTACGCCGGGCAGAGCAAGACCGGGGTGGGTTACAACCTGGCCGCAGCGGCCGAGTACCAGATGGGCGACAACTTCTTCCTGGGTGGCCAGTTCGGTCTGGATAACGCCCGTGATTACCGACAATGGAGCGGCGGTTTGTACCTGCGCTACATGTTCGAAGACTTCAGCGGGCCGATGGCCTTGCCGGTCAGCCCTTACCGTTCCCCTTATTCGAATTAGCAGCAGGAGTAGTACGCAATGGCAACAGCATCGGTCCTGGCGGGCCTGACGATCCTGATGATTGGCGACAGCCACCTGGCGACCCCCGATTACCTGATCGGCAGCCTGCACGACAGCCTGGTCCAGCAGGGCGCCAAGGTCCACACCCTGGGCATCTGCGGCGCCAACGCCGGTGACTGGCTGCAGGCCACACCAGGCACCTGTGGCGGTGCCGAGCGCCGTGGCAGCGAAAAGACCGTGGTGTTGGGCAGCAAAGCGGCGACCGTACCAATCAGCCAGTTGCTGGCCGCCGACAAACCGGATCTGGTGCTGGTGGTGATGGGCGACACCATGGCCAGCTACACCAAACCGGCGTTCCCTAAAGCCTGGCTGTGGCAGCAGACCACCACGTTCACCAAGGCGCTGGCGACCAGCGGCACACGCTGCGTCTGGGTCGGCCCGAACTGGGGCACCGAGGGCGGCAAGTACGGCAAGACCTTCGCCCGGGTCGAGATGACTTCGAAGTTTCTGGCCAGCAACGTTGCCCCTTGCAGCTACATCGATTCGCTGCAGTTCTCCAAACCGGGCCAGTGGGCCACGGTGGATGGCCAGCACTTGACCGGTCCTGGCTACAAGACCTGGAGCGATAACATCGGCAAGGCGTTGGTGCAGGCGCCTGCGGTCAAGGAACTGCGGCCATGATCCGGCCACTGGCAGCGCTGCTGCTCTGGCCGATGCTGGGTGGCGTCGCGCAGGCGGCCGAGATTGCCCTGTACCCCAGCGGCCCGGCTGAAGACTCAGCGTTCATCCGCTTCGTCAATGCCAGCGCCGCGCCGCTGGAGGTCGTGGCCCGTGAAGGACAGAAACCGCTGCGCCTGGAGGCGGAGCAGCCGTCGGCCTTTTTTCCGGTACAGGCCAAAGGGGCGGTCGAAGGCACGCTGATCAGTGGTGCGCAACGGCTGGCCATGGCGCAGGCGGTCGAACCCGGCGAGTTCGCCACGGTGGTGGCCCTGGCCAAGGCCGATGGCAGCCTGCGTCAGGTCGCGGTGCGCGAAGCACCGGATGACTTCAATGCGCTGAAGGCTTCGCTGGCGTTCTTCAGCCTCGACGCCAGTTGCGCCGAGGCCAGCCTGCGTCCGGCCGGGCGTACGGCCGATTTGTTCAAGGCGGTGCCGGATGGCACCTTGCAGCGTCGCTCGATCAACCCGGTCAAGTTGTCGGTGCAACTGGTCTGTGGCCAGGCCAATGTCGGCGCGCCCCTGGATCTGGGTGAGCTGAAGGCGGGTGAGCGCTACAGCGTGCTGCTGTTGCCATCGACCAATGGCCCGCGCCTGTTGGCGGCTACGGATACGTTGTCCCACTGATCGAATCAGGCAGTTGTCGTCATGGTCTTCGCCTCTCTGGAGTTTCTCCTGCTGTTCCTGCCGGCGTTCATGCTGGTCTACGCGCTGGGGCGGCCGGCCTGGCGCAACACGATTCTGCTGATCGGCAGCTGGCTGTTCTACGGTTGGTTGAGCCCGTTGTTTCTGGCGCTGCACATGGTCCTGACGGTGATCGCCTGGGTCGGCGGCTTGATTGTGGACCGGGCCCGTGAGGGGTCGAGCCGGCGCATGCGCTGGCTGGTGGGCTTGATCGTGCTCAACACCGCCGTGCTGTGCTGGTACAAGTACGCCAACATCCTGGCCCTGACCGCCAATGAGCTGATGAGCGCTTACGGTGCGATGCCGTTCGAATGGCAGCGCGTGGCCTTGCCGGCGGGGCTGTCGTTCATCGTCCTGCAGGCGATCTCCTACCTGGTGGATGTGCATCGTCACACGGTGCCGGTGGAGCGCAGCTTCATCAACTACGCCACCTACATCTCGATGTTCGGCCATTCGATTGCCGGCCCCATCATCCGTTATGACTGGGTGCGCCGTGAGCTGAACCAGCGTCAGTTCAACTGGACGCTTTTTTCCCTGGGGGCGCGGCGTTTCATGATCGGCATGAGCATGAAGGTACTGGTGGCCGACACCTTGTCGCCGCTGGTGGACGTCGCTTTTCATCTGCCGCAGCCGAGCCTGGTCGATGCCTGGATCGGTTGCCTGGCCTATTCGCTGCAACTGTTCTTCGACTTTGCCGGCTACAGCGCGATGGCGATCGGCCTGGGCCTGATGCTGGGCTTTCACTTTCCGGAGAACTTCAACCGGCCGTACCTGGCGCGCAGCATCCAGGATTTCTGGCGGCGCTGGCATCTGTCGTTGTCGAGCTGGCTGCGTGATTACCTGTACATCGGCCTGGGCGGCAATCGCCATGGGGTCTGGAACACCTACCGCAACCTGTTCCTGACCATGGCCATCGCCGGCCTGTGGCATGGCGGTGACAGCTGGAATTACCTGCTGTGGGGGGCGGCGCATGGTATCGCGCTGTGTGTCGATCGGGCCTGGGCGCATTCGAGCCTGCCGGCGATCCCCAGACCGTTGGCCCATGTGCTGACCTTGTTGTTTGTATGCCTGGCCTGGACGCTGTTTCGCTCGCCGGACTTCCATACGGCCTTGAGCATGTACGCCGGCCAGTTTGGCCTGCACGGCATTGGCCTGGGGGATGCCATGGCTGTGACCCTGCGTCCGGCGCATGGCATGGCGGCCGTGCTGGGGCTGTTGTGCATCGTGGCACCGCTGCTGCAACGCCGCGCCGAACAACGCTGGGCCCAGGCGCGCTGGTTTGTCACCGGCGCGGCGGTGTGGCCGGTGGCGGGTTTCCTGCTGTCGTTCGCGTTGATCGCCAGCCGTGAAACCGTGCCGTTCCTGTACTTCCAGTTTTGAGGGCCTGTTCATGAGCCAGCCATCCAATGCACCGCTCGCGCCCACTGAACTGGCCTTGCGCAGCAGCCCTTTGGCCGGAGTGACCCTGGCGGCATTTCTGGGCATCGGCCTGCTGAGTTGTGGAGTACTGATCGCCAGCGGCAAGCTGCAATGGTTGCCGGCCAACGTCGACCGCGAGGCGCTGCTGCACGGTGAGGTGACCCATGCCCTGGCCAAGCAGTTGTCTGCCACGTTGTTGGCTGAGCAAGCGGCCAATCTGGAACGCGGCGCCAGTTGGCTGTTGTTGCAAGACAGTGGCCCGCGGGTCCGCCAAGGCTGCCCTGGCTGGCTGTTCCTGACCGATGAACGACGCATCCAGCGCAATGCCCAGGCCAACGCCCAGCGCAAAGCCCAGGCGGTGATCGAACTCAAGCAGCGGCTGAAGGGGCAGGGTATCGACCTATGGGTGGCGGTGGTCCCGGACAAGAGCCGCATCGCCTCAAGCCAGTTGTGCGGGCTGTATCGCCCTGAGCAATTACAGTCACGGATCAGCGATTGGACCCGTCAGTTACAGCGCGCAGGCGTCACCACCCTGGACCTGACCTCGAGTTTGCAGCCGTTGGGTGAGGCAGCGTTTCTGCGCACCGACACCCACTGGAGCGAAACCGGCGCCAACGCTGCCGCCCTGGCGTTGGCGCGGCAGATAAAAGAGTCGGGCTTCAGGGCCAGCCCGCAGCGTGATTTCGACACTCGCGTAGCACCTGCCGCGCCGCGCCCCGGTGATCTGGTCCGCCTGGCCGGTCTCGACTGGTTGCCGCTGTCGCTACAGCCCACGCCGCAAAGCGTGGCCGAAACCACCATCAGTGAACAGGCGAAAGCGGCGCAGGGTGACGCTGACAACCTCGATGATTTGTTCGGTGATGCTGAACTGCCCAACATTGCGCTGATCGGCACCTCGTTCTCGCGCAACTCCGGATTTGTGGGCTTTCTGCAACGGGCGCTGGGGGCGCCGATCGGCAACTTTGCCAAAGACGGCGGCGAATTTTCCGGCGCGGCCAATGCCTACTTCAGCAGCCCGGCCTTTACCCAGACCCCACCGAAACTGGTGCTTTGGGAGATACCCGAACGGGACTTGCAGACGGCTTATGTGCCGTTGAAGCCCTGATAACGGGTGCTGTAGGCCTGCCACCTATATTTATAGCTAACTAGATATATTGCTATCTATCTAGATAGCTATAAATCTAAATCCGGTGAACATGCCGGTGATGGCTTCTCTCAAGACGTGTTCTTATCTTGCCAATATGAGCTACCCCCCCTGTACAAGAACCGACATTTCAAGCGGCTGTACAACCTATGAGTTAGCGCTCCAGCTTCAACTGCGCTCTATCTTTCAGGCTGCGTTCTTCATACATCCTGTTACAGATCCCTACGCTCTGACATAATCGCGCCGCTTCGCCCAGCCCGCTGAAATCGGACGTAACGGACTACGCGCATGAGCTATTTCTCGATCGAATTCGGTCTCTGTTTCCTGCCTTTTTTCATCCTCTACTGGGGCCTGTGCGCCAGCACGCGCTTGCAGAACCTGCTGTTGCTGGCGGCCAGTTACGGCATCCTCGCCTCGTTTGGCCTGAGCTTTCTCTATGTGCTGCTGGGCTACACCGCGGTGGTATATGGCCTGGGGCATCTGAGCGCGCGATGGCCCGGGCGCTGGTTCATACGGCTGCTGATACTCACGGTGGTGTTTGGCTGTTTCTACTGCTTCAAGTATCAGGACTTGCTGGCCACGACAGTGCAGGCGGCCGGGCAGTCATTGGGTCTGAACCTGGCGTTGCCGGTGTTTCAGGTGCTGCTGCCGGTAGGGCTGTCGTTCTATGTGTTCCATTCGGTCAGTTATCTGGTGTCGATCAACCGGGGCGAGCTCAAGCCGGCGGGGCTGCCGGATCTGGCCCTGTACCTGGCGTTCTTTCCGAGCCTGATTGCCGGCCCGGTGAACCGAGCCTTGCATTTTCTGCCACAGATTCGTCCCGACGGCCTGCGTCAGGTGCTTGAGCCGCAGCGCGCGCTGGGTTTGATCGGTCTGGCGGCGGTCAAGCTGTTTTTGCTCAGCTCCTGGCTGGCCAACGAGTGGGTCGACCCGATTTTCGACACCCCCTCGGCGGGTTCGCCGGAGCAGATCCTGCTGGCGGTCTACGGTTACTCGCTGCAGATCTACTTCAACTTCAGCGGCTACACCAACCTGGTGACCGGCATCGCGCTGTTGCTGGGCTTTCGCTTGCCGGATAACTTCAACGACCCGTACCTGGCGCATAACCTCAAGGAGTTCTGGGGCCGCTGGCACATCAGCCTGTCGCGCTTTATCCGCGACTACATCTATATCCCGCTGGGCGGCAACCGGCATGGCCTGTGGCTGGGTATGTTGTACATGATGATCGCCATGCTGATCTCCGGTCTTTGGCACGGCGCCAGCGTCAACTTCATCGTCTGGGGCGCGCTGCACGGTATTGGTCTGGCGATCTATAAATTGTGGTCGCACTGGGTGCCTGAGCAGGCCAGTTGGTCGGGCGGACGTCTGTTGGCACGTTTGCTGACCTTCCATTACGTGGCGTTGGCGTGGATCTTCTTTCGCAGTGCGACGCTGGAAGACGCCAGCGAACTGCTCAACGGTCTGGCCGGTCTGTCATTGCACGGCCTTAGCAGTGATGCGGGGCTCAAGGTGTTGGCGTGCCTGGCGGTGCTGGTGTTGTATCCGGCCTGGGTGAGTGTCGTGCGTGAGCTGCTGGCGGCGGGCGAGCGGATGCCGGCGGTGGTGTATCCGGTGGTGCTGGGGCTGTTCATTTCCGTGGTCATCTTTGCCTCGCCTGCGGGCGTGCCGGGTTTCATTTATGCCAGTTTCTGAGTCCACCACTGTTGGGAGCAGTCTGCGGGTTGCGTTGAAGACCCTGCTGATGCTGCTGACGACCATGATCATTCTCTGCTGGCTGAATCAGGACTCGATGCGTCTGTACTGTCAGCAGAAGTACCACCGCAGTTGCGAACTGCCCGGGCTGGGCGATAACCCGGCGTGGCGCCTGGGGGCGGACATCACGCGGGCCATGGGCCAGGGGCGCGATGCGTTTGTCGCCGAGCTTGGCAAGCGTACAGACGGCGTGCCGCCGGAGCCGGTGGTGCAACTGCCCGCCACGGTGGCAGCGGTGACGGTCATGGCCGGTGCTGCCGAGGCACCGGTGTATATTGCGCCGGTCGAGGTTCCTGTACTGCCGCCGCCTGCTGCACCCCAGACGCCTGTTGCGGCGCCCGCAGTATCGACCGTCGCGCCGGTGCCTGCCCGTTCAATCAATACCCGGCAGGTCATCCTTGAGCCCGGCGACGAGGTGTTCTTTGTCGGCGACTCGCTGATGCAAGGCGTGGCGCCGCATCTGGCCAATACCTTGCTCAAGCGCTTCAACATCAAGAGCATCAACCTGAGCAAACAGAGCACCGGGCTTGCGTATCCAGGCTTCTTCAACTGGCCGCAGACCGTGCATGAAACCCTGGAGGCGCACCGCAACATTCGTCTGCTGGTGGTGTTTCTCGGCCCCAACGATCCCTGGGACATGCCCGAAAGTCGTGGCAAGCCATTCCTGCGTTTCAAGAGCGAAGCCTGGGAAGCGCTATATCGTCAGCGTGTGCAATCGATTCTCGAACAGGCCCGGCAATACAATGCCCGGGTCATCTGGGTCGGCCCGCCGAACATGAACACCCCCAGACTGTCCACGGCCATGCAGTATCTGCGCGAGGTGTATCGCAGTGAGGCGCAGCAGTACCAGCAGTTCTACCTGTCGGCCAACGATGTATTCGGTTACGGCGCCGATGATTTTTCGTTCTACATGACCGACGAGACGGGCAAGAAGAGCAAGATTCGTGGGGACGACGGTATCCATTTCACGCCATTGGGCCAGCGGCTGATCGCCAATAAGGTGCTCACCCTGATTGATGTCCACCAACCTGGTTTATCGGAGCGTTGAGTTGATCAAACATGCCCTTTGGGGTGCTTCTAAAAACGCTGCGATGGCAACGCAGGTCGTTTTTAGAGGTGCCCTTTGTCTGCTGCTGACGGGCCTGTCCCTGAGTGCGGCTGCGGTTCAGCCTGAAGCGCCGCGCCCGCCCACGCGCATCGTGACCAAAGCCTGGACACCCTTGCTGCCGGCCAACCGGGTCGACCCGAACCTGAGCCAACTGGCGCTCAAGCTCAAGAACGCCCAGCGTCAGCCGGTCAATATCGTCCAGTTGGGCGACTCACACACGGCCGCCGACCTGTTCAGCGGCGAGCTGCGCCGGCTGTTCCAGCAAGACTACGGCGACGGCGGGATCGGTTTTATCGCCGCCACGCCGGTCCCGGGCACCCGTTACGAGCAGGTGATCATCAACACCGGCAAACGTCAGTGGGACCTGGTGTCGGCGCGCAATCAGCAAAGCACACAATTTCCGCTGGGCGGCTACCTGTCGCTGCCGATCGCCAGCCGTCCCGGCGTGACCCTGCAAAGCCGTGAGCCGAGCGAACAGCGCTATACGCTGTCGACCCTCTACCAGACCAGTCGTGGCACCATTTTGCAGGCTAAAGACACCGCGACCCAGGCCCGGGCATTGCCGGTCACTCAAGGCCAGTGGCGTTTCAGCCAGCCGATCAGCAATGTGCGCCTGCCTGTCGAGCTGAACTTTGCCAGCAGCAATGGTCTGGCGGTGGGCGGCTGGCTGTTGCAGTCGCAGCGCAACAATGGCGTGCTGTATTCGGCGCTGGGCATCAATGGTGCGACCTTCGATGTGGTCGACAAGTGGCAGGCCGGCTGGCTCGACACCCTCAAACAACTGCGCCCGGACTTGCTGATCCTCGCCTATGGCACCAACGAAGCCTACGACGACAGCCTGGAGCCGGCGCTCTACGAGCAGCGCCTGCGCGAGCGGCTGCAGATGCTCCGCAAGGCCTTGCCCGGCACGGTGCTGCTGGTGGTCAGCGCCCCGGACTCGGTGCGTAACAAGCGTGCGGCGCGTTGCGAAAGCAAACAGGCCAACAACCTGCGCCCGGTGATCCAGATCCAGCGCCGGGTCGCCGCTCAGGTCAATGCGTTGTTCTGGGACTGGCAGGCGTTCATGGGCGGCAACTGCGCCATCGAGCGCTGGCAAGCCCGCGACCTGGCCCGCCCGGACCTGGTCCATCTGACTGCCGAAGGCTATCGGCAGAGCGCAGCCGGGTTGTATGCCTGGTTCAAGGGCCAGGTCGGTAAACGCTAGGTCTTTTCAGCAGACAATAAAAAACCCGCCGCAGCGGGTTTTTTGTCCCAGACCATTCCAACTCCCTGTCGGCAGTATCCCTTCACGGTCGATCGTCCCTGATCCTGGTGAGCATCCTGTTCACCAGTGGTTGGATGTAAATATAGGCCTGTCGCCGGGGGCAGCAAATGGCAATTGTTCTCTGCTGCGTGTAAGCCTTTGGCTATTGCTGAAAGGATCTGTGCACCATGACTGGACAGGTCCGTACATCGCCAAAGGGGCTTGCTTGAAACAGAAATCTGGTTCAGTGTATGCACAAATGTCATTACATCGAGGGTTGGTCATGGCGTCCATCAACATCCGTATCGACGATGATCTGAAACTGCGGGCTTACCGGGAGCTGGAGAGGCTTGGCGTTACCCCCTCCGAACTGATGCGTCAGGCGCTGCAATATGTGGCAGAACGGGGGCAGTTACCTTTCAGGCCGGTTTTGGTTACCGAAGAGGATGAAGCGCTACTGACAACACTGCGTGAGCGGCTTGCTGAACCTCAGCGAGTAAAGGTTTCACTGGATGACCTTTAGTCTTGAGTTTGATGCGAGGGCGTTGAAGGAGTGGCACAAGCTTGGCGATACCATTCGCCAGCAACTCAAAAAGAAGCTCGCTGCAGTGCTGGTCAATCCACGTGTTGACGCCAACCGACTGCAGGGGTTTGCAGACTGCTACAAGATTAAATTACGCAGCAGCGGATATCGCTTGGTCTACCAGGTTATTGACCATGAAGTGGTCGTGTTCGTGGTGGCAGTAGACAAGCGTGAACGTAGCCAGGTTTATACCAAGGCGGCTGAACGCTTGAAAAACTGAAAGCGCAGAAAAAACAAAACCCGCCGAAGCGGGTTTTTTGTCCCAGACCATTCCAACTCCCTGTCGGCAGTATCCCTTCACGGTCGATCGTCCCTGATCCTGGTGAGCATCCTGTTCACCAGTGGTTGGATCTGAATATAGGCTTGTCGCCGGGGTGCGCAAATGGCAATTGTTCTCTGGCGCGTGTAAGCCTTTGGCTATTCGTACGTACGCTCAAACAAGCCGGTCTTCAAACGAGTGATACTCCGGCTTGAAGTCCAGGTTACGTGGGTCGTCGAAGCAGCCGATCAGCAGGGCGACTGTCGGCGCATCGTCTATCGCGCCGAGTGAGCTGCCGCAGGTGGCGCAGAAGGCCCGGCTCGAATAGTCGCTGGAACGCCAGGTGGCCGGTGCGCCGCCGGGGCCGGTCCAGCGTATCTGGTCGCTGGGGTATTCCACCCAGGGTGCGCTCAGGCTGCCGGTGTGGCGCTGGCAGAACCGGCATGAGCAGTTGTGCGGGTTGCCAGCGGCGCCGTGGGCTTCGAAGCGGATCGCACCACACAGGCAGCCGCCGGTAAAGGTCTGGGCCATGTGTTTCATCCTGTTGAATACTGCACCGTCAGCCATGGTTTCCAGGTCATCGTCGCTCTGTCGGCGCAGGCCGGTTGCTCGGGCGTGGCACTCGTCTGGCGTATTTCCTGAAACGGTGGTCGGGCAGGTAGTGGTCGAGCAGGTTCATGACGCTCACATACCCGCCAGTCCTTCCAGCTCATCAGCCCGCCGCGCGGTGGCTTCGAGTACGCAACTGCTGCTGTTGAGGCGGTCCATGGTGCCGCCGGTGAGCTGGGCATAGAAGCTGCAGTTGGCATCGCGGTACTTGATCCACTGGCGCTGGGCCTCGCGCAGCAGCGCTTGCTGGGTTTCGCCGTGGGCAGCCAGGGCAGCTTTGTACTGGGCGTTGAGGCGGGCGTCGTGGCGTTTGAGCTCGGCGGCATTGCAGTCGAGCATTTCCACCGTAACGCCGCCGGAGGTGTCCATACAGCGGTCATAGGTGACGCTGTATTGCGGTTCTTTGGCCTGGACAGGCAGTGCAGGCAGGATCAGGGCGGTGAGAAGCAGCAGCGAGCGTGGCAGCGACATAGGTCCCTCTGTCGATCAGTGGTGTTGGCGACAAGCATACTGATTCGCAGCCGGATATGGGTTATTCGCAATCGCGTTCGAGTTGTTTGAGCACCTGATTGTCCTGCAGAACTTGCAGATGGATCTGGCATGTCGCGCCTGAAGGCAGGCTGATTTGCACGACTGAAGAGGCCACGCCGCTGTGCAGGTCGCCGCTCTGGCTGATGCTTGAGGTGCCGTTGCTGCTGGTCTGGCGAACGCTCAGGCGGTACTGCAGGGTCAGCGGCGCAGGGCTTTGCAGCAGCGGGCTTATCAGCACCGCCTCGCCGTTGCGCTGGGTGTCGATCGATACCACCAGTTGGGAGATGTCGATCATCGGGGTCACCATTGTTTGATGCTGGCGGTGGAATTGTTGCCGTACTGGGTGACTGAGGCCGTACCGCCGAAGCCGCTCTGTTGCACGCTGGCCTGGTTGCCATTGCCGTACTGGCTGACCTGCGCCTGATTGTAGGCGCCGCTCTGTTGGACGTTGGCGCTGTTGTTCAGACCGTTTTGTTGCAGGCTGGCCTGGTTGTAGCTGCCGGCCTGGCTGAGCACGATGTCGTTGGCGTTGCCGGTCTGCTGCAGGTAAGCCTGGTTGTTCGCGCCGCTCTGGCTGATCTGCGCCTGGTTGCGATTACCGTCCTGACGCTGGGTCAGTTGCTGGCTGGCACCGCTTTGCTCGACCCGGGTCTGGTTCCAGGAACCGATCTGTTCGATGTTTGCCACTTTGCCGTTGACGATGCCGGCGTAGCGGGCTTCAGCTTGCAGATCGGCGGCCTGGCAGAGGCCGCTGCTGATCAGCACGAAGGCGGCCAGGTAGCCGCGCAGGTTGAGATGAAATGCCATGATCTGCTCCGTAGAGGATTATTTGTCGGACCCGGTAAGAGGCATGGCCAGTGTCTGTTCGTCGTAATTCTTCAAATAGGCCTGCAGCAGCGGCTGGTTGATGTCGTCGGGGTTCTTCAGACGCCAGCTGCCGTCACGTACACCTTGGGCAACCATGTGCACCAGCGCGGTCTCGATGGCTTCACGCACACACTGCTGGACCGGTTCGTTGCGGCTGATACCGGTCTCGACTTCCAGCAGGTGCTTGAGCGAGACATATTTGAAAACGCCGAAATCGACCTGGATGGAAAAGATCGTTTTGGTCGTGGTGATGCTCTGGATGATCTCGCCCGTGCGGATGTCCACGGCCCGCAGGTTGACGGTGACCTGATCCTGGCGATACAGCTCTGAAGGACCGATGCCCAGGTAACGCACGCCCAGACCGCCGGTGCGAACGTTGCTTTCGTAGCCGACGATGGCGCCTTCGACGATCAGGTTGGCGGGCCGCAGGGGGGGCAACTGTACCTGGGCCTGGTCCTGAGGTTGCTCCAGCGCGCGGATGATCTTGCGCTCGGTAAGCAGGTCCTGCAGGTTTTCACGCTCCATCGGCTTGAACCACTTCGAGTCACGCAGGGCGGTCACCAGCAGTGACGCGGCGCCTTGGGTGACGGCCGTGGAAAACGAGCTGTCCGGTGAAGGCTTGTATTGGCCGGTCTGGTCGCGCAAGCCATAGACTGCCACGGAAATCGGGCCGGCCGGGGCTGGCAGGTTGGCCAGATCGCGGGAAATTTGGGTAGGGGGAGCCAGCGACGCGGGGTTGAAGGTCGCCGCTGGACGGGACGTAGCACAACCGCTGACCAGCATTGCTGCACACACAATTAATGATAACGCGCGGATGTACATGTCCGTGACTCTCCAGAACGCCCCGCCGGGTGAGCGGCGGGGCTACAGCCATTAACGCTGGGTGATGGTGGCGGTGTTGCCGGCGCCGCCGGTCTGGGTAACGTTGGCCACGTTGTTGCTGTTGGCCTGGGTCAGCGCCACGACGTTGCTCTGACCGACCAGGCCGATGCCGCTCTGGTTGACGTTGGCCACGTTGTTGTAGCCGTCCTGCAGCAGGCGGGCTTCGTTGTAAGCCCCGGTCTGCACGGTGTTGGCCTGGTTGTTGTTGCCTTTCTGCTCGACGTTGGCGACCAGTTTCCAGCCGTAGGACTGGTTGACGTTGGCGGTGTTGTTGCTGCCCTGGGTCTGCTTGACGGCGGCGCTGCTCTCAGCCACGGCGGTCTGGGTGACATAACCCTGGTTCTGGTTGCCGTTGGCCTGGGTCACGGTGGCGGTGTTGTTCCAGCCGCCGTTCTGGCCGATGGCCGCTTTGTTGGCACTGCCATAGCTTTGGTCGATGCCGGCCGCGTTGTTGTAAATCGCGTACTGCTGGTTGATCGAACCTTCGTTGCTGTCGCCGCGTGACTGGGCAATGGTGGCGGTGGCCACGTTGTTGCCGACCTGGGTCACCCAGCCCTTGTTGTTATTGCCATCGCGCTGGCTAATGGTGGACTGCGCAGCGTTGTTGACTTGCTGGTTGCTCGACGCCAGGTTGTTTGAGCTGGCCCATTGAATGGTGTTGCTGGTGGTGCCGTTGTTACCGTTCTGGGTGGCGTACGCCTGGTTGTTGTTGCCGCCGTAGGTATGGCCCTGGTCGATCTGCACGGTGCTGTTGGTGTTCCAGGTCTGCTCGACGCTGGCGGTGTTGTTCGCGCTGCCCTGTTTCACAGCGGCTGTCTGACCGCCATTACCAACCTGTTTGATGCCGGTCTGGTTGCTGTTGCCGTTTTGCTGGGCTGTCGCGGTGTTGTTGCTGCCGGCCTGCACCGCGCTCACGCTGCTGCTGGTGGCGGTCTGCTCGATACCGGCGGTGTTGCGCCTGCCGTTCTGCTCGGCATAGACCGAGGACTGGTTGGCACCGATCTGAGTCGAAGTAATGGCGTTACTTGAGCCGTTCTGGATGGCGTTGACGGTGCTGTTGTCAGCCAGTGCAGAACCGGACAGGGCAACCAGAACCGCGAGTGAAAGCAGGGATTTTTGAGTGCGCATGGACGTCTTCCTTATTAATAGGATCAGGTTCTTGAGGTCGGTGAATGCAGGAACAGCAAGTACGGCGGTATTACGGTTGGTTCACTTGAAACTGGGTGGTCTGGCCGGTTCTTTTGTCGGTTGTGACAATCTGTAGCAGCCCGCCTTGCAAGTTGGTAATGGCAATACTGAAGTCGGTGGTTTCAACCACGCCGGGCGAAAGTTTGCCATCGGCGCCCACGATGCTGGAGGTCACTGCCGAAGAGACCCGGCTTAAAATGGCGCTCTGCAACATGCTGTTGAACTGCTCCAGCGAACTTTGGGTGGTGGACGCGCTGGACTCTTTGAACTTGTTCTGTGCCGTGGCCTGGTTCATCAACACCGAACCGTTCAACGGATTGCCACCGAATGAAGGGTTGACCGGTGTGTAGACCAGTTCGCTGGCCTGCACGCGACCGCCCAGAATAAAGAGCAGCCCCAGGCTGATAGGCAACAAAGCATAACGGTGCATAACCTTACCTTTAGAGTTCGTCGCGACCGATATCGGGATCGCCAAAAAACTGTGCCACCTGATACTCCAGAATTGCCTGATAAACCTGCTCTGCGGCATTGGCGCCCAACGCCGGGATAAGGCTGCGGTTAGGCGGCAGAAACATCTGCACCAGGCGCCGGTGGCCGTAATCGACAAACACCTGACTGCCCAGCCGGGCCGTGGGCCGTTCGCTGATGGACACGCTAAAGCGGCCATCGGGGTCCTTGTCGTTCCAGGCACTGGCGAAACTGTCGTAGAACGCGCGACCTGCCAGGGTCATGGTTTGCGCCACGACCAGACCGCCCACGTCCTGGTCGAGCGTGCGTTTTTGCGTCAGCGCTGGCGTTTGATCGACACTCGACTGCGCCAAGCCAATAGAGGCCAGTACCAGTTGCAGAACGAGAACGCTCAGGAGCCGGAAGTAGTTCATGGGTCGTTGAGTCACAACAGGTGTGTGATGCCAATTTATAACTGGTTAATTACAAAGTGCTACTGTTTTTTTAAACTAAACAGGAAATAATTTTCTGGCGCCAAATTGTTATTTATAACTAACGAAATGAATGGGCTTATGGGGTGTTTTCTGGCGTCAATAATAGATCTGGGCGCGCCAGCCTTTCATCAGGGGCCGTCAGGCGAAGAGGTGACGTCAATTAATTTGACGGGTTGAGCACATAAGCCATTAAAGGCATGATCTAACGGTGGGCGGGTTATGGATGTTGAGAATCCAGTGGGCGATGAAATATAAAGGCGGCTTATAGGCCGCTGCCTGGATATAAGATGGCGTTATTTGGCATCAAATGAATTATTAGTTTCATTCATTTGAGTGAGGTATTTAACCGTGCCGGTTGTTGTCTTACGGCCCCCCGGCACCTGTTTATGGGTTCAGACCCTCGACCAGCTCAGGCGTCACATAGTGCGGGCCATCGAACAGGTACAGCGGATAGCCGGCATACGCTGCCATTTGCGGTTTGAGCTCATCCAGCGTTGCCGGACGAAAGCCGCCGCCCCATTGCGGCCGGAAGGCTTCGACGATCAGCCGTACGCGGTCTTTGCCCAGCCGCTGGCTGAGCACGTCCATGTAAGTGCGGGCCACCGGCGCGGTGCGCGCATAGACGCCCACGCCGTCCTGGAAGAACACCCCGACATCTGCCGGCAGCCAGCTCTGCAGCCAGTCGGCAGTGGCGGCAGGGCCGATGTTGGCACCGTCATAGACACTGATCCACAGCGGGCGAGGCAGTTTGGCCAGTAGCGCGGGCAGCTCTTTGGCGCGGGTCCAGCTGGGGTCGACTTCCGCGGGGAAATACCAGCCGGTGACGTTTAGCGGTGTCTGGACCCTGGCCAGCTGTTCTGACAACGCTGCGAGGTGCTCGATGTTGTCCCGTGAGCGGTTTTCGCTGAAATAGCCGGCCAGGCCGAGAATCACACCCTGCGCCCAGGGTTCGCGGGCGATGCGTTCCCAGTCGGGCATCACCGGCACGCCCGGCAGGCCGGTGCCGGGTATGAATGCCTGATCGTCGACCACTGACCACTGCACCAGCAGCTCTTTGGCGCCGAGTGTGTGCCACTGGCCCTGGATGCCCACCGTCGCGTTGTCCGGCTGCCAGATGATGCCGGCGATGTCGGGCGCGGGCCGCTCGCTGTCGATGGCATAGAGCAATCCGGTACCGAGTGCTATCAAGCCCAGCAGCACGCCGGTGAGCACCCGGGCGCGGGTTGACAGACGACGGAGCAGCGGTAGCTGGGGCATGGTCACCACGAGTAGGTAAAGCGAGCGAAGACGCCTTCGGCGCGATCGTCACCGAAGACCCGCTCGCGATATTGCAACGACAGGTCAATGTAGGACTGTGGTGCCTTGCTACGAGTTTCACGCATCCAGTAGCGCACCCCGACACCGACTCCGACGCCGCCGGCGTTGCCGGATGAGCTGCGCTGGCGGCCCAGGTCATCGACCTGGCTGCGCATCTTCGAGTCGTAGTCGGCGGCCGCTACGATGTGCGGGAAAATCACCAGCCGGCGGCTGATACGGTCCAGACGAATGCTGCGGCCGATCTGCCATTCGCTGTTGAAGTAGTTGCGCCTGTTCTGCAGGTAGCGCCCGGCCTCCATATACAGTTGGGAGGTCCACCAGCCGGGTTTGTCGACCCGCAGGTCGGTGCCGATGCTTGAGCCGTAGCCCAGGCGCACCAGCCAGTCGCCGTCGACATTCGAGCCGGCCAGCGGGAAGGTGCGCTCCAGCGCCAGCATCACGTTGTACGCCGACAACGGCTTGAAGCGGATCCCCAGCGCGCCTTGCAAGGCATCGCGACCGGTGTCGTTGTCGTCCTTGCTCCACAGTGTGTCGGTCAGTCGGCCGTACAGCTCGAAGAACCGCGCATTGTTGTAGCCCAGCGGGCGCCAGGCCACTTCGGTGCTGTTTTGCAGGCTGTCGTTGCTGGCACCGGGTGCGCCGCCCAGACCGCTGCTGGTGCTGGCGCCGCGGTAAGTGCTGGTGTTGGTCAGGCTCCATTGCCGTGACAGGTCGGCGACCGAGCGACGGGTGTCGAATACCTCCTGTTCGCTCATGTCCAGCGTGCCGGCCCGCTGATAATCGAGCACCCGCTCGAAGTAGGCAATCGCCTGCACGTCATCGCCACTGCGCTGTGCGGTGTAGGCCGCGTTGCGCAGGTCGACCGGTTTAAGGCCGGTACTGCGGTCCACCTGGCGAAACGTCGCCAGCGCTTGATCCTGCTCGCCGGCCTGGCTGAGGAAGTAGGCAATCTGCACTTCGTCGCCGGCCTGTAGCTCGCCCTTGGCCCGTGCCTGTTGCAGATAGCGAAGCGCTGTATCGGGTTGGCCCATGGCCGCATACAGCGCCGCGCGTTCACGGTCGGGCAAGTTGCCTACGGCGAGCGCCTGGGCGTAGTCCTGGCGCGCGCCGGCGTCGTCGCCCAGGCGCTGGCGCAGCTGCCCGCGCTGGGCCAGTAGCGTGGCGTCATTGCCTTGCAGGGCCAAGGCTTCGCTGGCGGCGGCGCGGGCCGGTTCGTATTGCTGATGGGCGATCAGGGCACTGACCAGCAAGCGCCGGTACGCGACGTTCTGCGGATAGCGCTGCACCACATCACGGGCCAGGCTCACGGCCTTGTCGTTGTCACCCCGGGCCAGGGCCTCGTAGCCTTTGGCGGCAATCACTACCGACTGCTGTTCTTCGATCGCCTGCCGGCGGCGCACCAGCTCCGGTTGCGGCCCCAATATTGCGATGGCCTCGGTGGTGGCCGCGTGGGCTTGCTCCAGCTTCTGCTGGCGTTGCAGGGCTTCGATCAGCATCAGCCGATAGTCGAGGTTTTCAGGTGCTTGGCTGATGGCCTTGAGTGCAGCCCTGGCGGCGGCATCGTAATGGCCGTTGCGGTATTCGCGCAGCGACTGATTACCGGCCAGGTAACCGGGTTTTGGTCGTGCATCGGGGTATCGCTCGGGGTGGTCGCGGCGATCCTTGTCACGCAGCGCCAGTTTGACCAGACCGTTCAGCTCGCTCACATCAGGGCGCTGGCGCAGGGCTTCACGGGCTTTGGCGACCGCCTGGTCGTAATCTTTGCGGTCATAGGCCAGGTAAGCCTCGTTGGCCAGGTGATAAGCCGGGCCGCTCAAGGCCAGCGGCAGGACTTCGGCCATGACGCTGGCCGGCAGCAGGGCCAGGCTTGCCATTAACGGCAGCAGTGCGCGCTTCATGGCGTGGACTCCATTGGCTCAAAACGGTATTGGCGTTCAACGGCCTGTTCGATGGTCTCGCGCGGCAACACGCCCAGATCCACCAGGTAGTCGCCGATTCTTCCGTGTTGTTGTGGCTGATAATTGAGCATCGCCCGGTCGAACACCTGACGGTCGATCAGCCCGGCTTCGATCAGCAAGTCGCCGAGCAGCGGCGTGCCTTTGGCAGGTTGCTGGCCGTGTGTGGCGGCGCCGATCCGGCGCAGTTGGGCGTTGATTTCGCTTTCCCGGGCAATCAACTGCAACGGCTCACCGCCCAGCGCGATGCTGATTTGCTGCAGCGCTTCGTCGCTCAGCGGGCTGGTCACGGCGATGCGTGGCTGGCCGTGTTCATTTGCGCCCAGCGCCACGGCACGCCAGCGCAGGACGAGCGCATGGTCGAGCAGGTCATCCTGACACTGCGCCTGCAGGTCGAAGATACGTGGCAGGTCATTTTGAAAGGCGATCGCCTCGGCCAGGGTTTCGTCATCCAGCCAGCCACGGCTCAGCAGGATTCGGCCCAGCGGCAGGGGACGGCTGTGCTGTTCATCCAATGCGCTTTGCAGGCGCTCATCACTGATCGCCTGCCACGACAGCAGCACGCTGCCCAGCTTGCGCGGCGCGCTGGCCACCAGGTCGGTGGAGGGGAAGTCGTGCATGGTCTTGTCCCAGACCAGCTTGCGCCCCAGCAGCTTGCCAATCAGGAACATGCGCCAAGCGCGGGCGGCGGCCATGAAGTTGACGAAGTTGCCTACCACCATGCGCGGGATCGACAACAGCCCGTGCTGCCAGCCGTACAGCACGCTGGTGAAATAGAAACGGTGGGCCATACGCCACAGCAGTGCCGCGCCGTTGGCCAGCAACAGGACGCTCAACAGGTCACTGTTATCGAACAGGGTCGGAAAGCTGGTATCCCACAGGCCGCTGTAGCGCAGCACGATCAGCGCCACCAGTTGAATCAGGATGAGGTAGGCCAGGATGCTGACGAACGAGGTGACGATACCCTTGCGGTCGCGAAACAACAGATAACGGTTGGCCAGCGAGCCGCTCCAGCCCATCTGCTCCCAGCCCTGCAGGCCGATGCCCAGGGTCCAGCGGGCTTTCTGGCGGAACGCGGTGCGGAAGGTATCGGGAAAGAACTCGCGCACGCACAGCGGCATGTTCAGGGTCGATTCATACGGCTTGCGAAACCACGACTTGCGCAGCACCCGGAACTGCACCGGGAAGCGCACAAAGATCGCGTTCATGCCGTATTTGGCCAGGCGCGCACCGACGTCGTAATCCTCGGTCAGGCTGTCGGTGTTGAACGGCTGGTTCTGGTTTTCAGCCGCCAGCACTTCCAGGGCGCGCCGTGAGAAACAGGTGCCGACCCCGGCCGAAGGCACGGTGTCGGTCATGCTTTCGCGCACCACCAGATCCTTGCCGTGCCATTCAGCGAACTCGTCCATGTAAGTGCCTGCCACCCACTCGTACCAGTTACGCTCCAGCGATACCACCGGCAACTGGATCATGTCCTTGCGCGGCAGCAGGTAGTTGAACAGGCGCAGCTCCAGCGGATGCAGCACGTCTTCGCTGTCATGCAGCACGGTGCCGGCAAAGCTCATGCCGTGGGTTTTCTCGTAGTGGAAGATCGCCTGGATCACCCAGTTCAGGCAGTCGGCCTTGCAGGTCGGCCCGGCATGCGGCACCTCGACGCGGTGCAGTTGCTTGTAACGGCGGCGCATCCGTTCGACTTCATCAATGGTGCGCTGGTCATTGATGTAAGTCCCGACGAAGACCACGTAATGCTTGTAGTCCAGGGTCGAGACCATGTTCTCGATCATCGGCGCGATGACGTCGTACTCCAGCCAGGCCGGGACCATGATGGCCATGGGTTGCTGGTCACGCGCCAATAACTGCGCCTCGGTCAGTGGCCGGTAGCGGCGCTCGGCGGTGTACTTGCGGTACAGCCGCCGCGCCCAGTACCACAGGTCGACGATCAGGTCGTCGAGGCTGGAGATGAGGATGATCACCGCGACCACCAGGGTCGCGGCTTCCAGGTAGCTGTAGTAATGAGCCAGCCAGTACGGCCAGTAGAGCGAGGTCATCGAGCGGTCCCGTTACTGGCGTTGACGGCGGGCGCGGCGGCCGGCCAGCAGGATGACGACGAGCAACAGCAGGGCACCGGGGATCAGCCACAGCAGTGACGGCTGACGCCAGGCCTCCAGGCCGCGTGGCTCGTCGGCGTCGATCAACTGACTGCCGCTGGGGTCGTGCGTGTCGAAGGTCGACAGCACACCTTCAGAACCCAGTATCGAGGCGTTGCCGCGGGTCAGCAGCAGTGACTCATCGAACTGCGGGGCATGGCTGCCCAGGGTGCGATACACCAGGCCCTGCTGAGCGCCGGACGTGACCACTTGCAGGGCGGCCATGCCGTCCAGCTGTTGCAGGTCAAGCAGGCGTTGCTGCTTGTGGTTGATCAGCAAGTGGCCCTGGTCGTCGACCTGCACAGCGGCATCGCTGTCCTTGATGGGCAATTCGAAGGCCAGAAACGTCTGGTCTGGGGCCACCGCGGCCTTGCCGTCGGTCTGCACCTTGAGCTGCGCACGCAGTGGCGAGATGCCGGCTGCGTCGGCGATCTTGATCAGGGTTGGCAGGCTGCTGGCGGGTTGCTCCAGCCAGGCTTGCGGTACCAGGATCTGGCTGTTTTTGGCAAAGCGTGCGGCCATGCCGGCGAAGTCGCTGCCCGGCGTGCTGTCTTTCAGGACGATATGGCTGGTGGGCAGCACCGTGACTGGAAACGCCTGCGGGGTTTCCAGGCAACGGTTGCTGACTGGCTGGCGCTGGAACGACACGCGCAGCACGTTACGCGAGCCCAGCGCATAAGCCGGAATCCGCGCCTCGATGCGTTGCTTGTGGCCATCGCTGACCAGTTGTGCGGCGCCGATCAGGTAATCGTTGAGAAACACCGAGGCCACCGGTGCGGTACTTGAAGCGCCCGGTGAACTGGCCAGATCGACCACCGCCTTGACCGGCAGGCGGCCGTCATAGGCAACGTTGCCCAACGGGAAAGTGGCGCTCCAGTCACTCTTGGCCAGCACTTGCAGACCACCCGGTGAGCCGCCCAGACGTGACAGGGCCAGACGCCCGTCCTCGCTCAATGGCAGTTGCGCTTCGGCAATGGTCAACTGACGATTGCGGGCCAGTTTGTTCCACGCCGAGTTGAACAGGCTCATGGCCTTGACCGTGGCGTCGGGGGCGATCAGCAGCATCGGCCGGGCACCGACCAGCGCCAGGCGCGCTTCGTTCTTGCTCAACGCGCCGAGGCCTGCGCCGATATGCCGTTGGCGCCACTGGGTTAGCGCGGCAGCGGCCTGACCATCCAGGCTCTGGACTTCGGCCTGCAAGGCGTCCAGGGCCAGGCTGATGGCCTTGAGCAGCTGCGCATCGTCAATCGCCAGATCAGCCTGCACATTCGGGGTCTGGCCCAGCACCAGCAGGGCACCCACTTCGGCGGGGGTCTTGAGGGTATAGCGGCCCTGGCCTGCCAGGCTGGCGAAAGCCGGCACGTTGCGCAGCGCTGCCGGGATATTCAGGGCGCTCAGATCAAGCTGATCGCCCACGGCGGGCAACGGCAGAATCTGCGCCTGCTTGCCAATGCGCTCCAGCGCCACCCCCAGGCGCCAGACCGCGTCGTAGCTCTGCGCGCTCAGGCTGCCGGGCGCGACCAGCACGCCGGGTTTGCCAGGCAAGGCGTTCCAGGCCGCGCCGATATCACGCAATTGACCGGCATCGTAGCTGTACTGCAAGCGGGTGTCGGGCTCGATGCGCAGCACGTTGCCGATGACCCGCTCGTCTTCACATAGATCCCGGGAAACGATCGACGACCAAGCCACGCCCAGCCGCACCGAACCACTGTCACGCGGCGCCTTGTCGACGCCCAGACTGACGCTGGCATCGCCTTGGGCTTCGTTCAGGCCTTGGGCGCGCACCGGGTAGCCATCGAGCGACAACAACAGGGTGTTGCGGCCGCCTTCGCCATTCAGGTAACTGGCATCGAACTTCAGGCTGGCATCGAGCAGCGGCACGCCGGCCGGTACCGGCAGGTACAGCTCACGTCGCGCATCGGTCGAGCCCAGGATGATGGGCGCCTTGATGCCCAGTTCCGCCAGGCGGATCTCGCGGTCCTGGCGCAGATCACTGTTGAGCCGGGCAATGGCCTGGGTCAGCGGGCTGTCGGCGGCCAGGGTCAGGTTGGGGGCGAGCACAAACAGGCTCGCACCCCAGGCGAGGGCGCTGAGAGCGCCCGCAGGGATGGACTTCATCAATGTGGTCTCGAACGAATGGAAATCGCGGGTGAAGTAAGCGCCGATCTAGGAGTTGAACGGCCGTGAATACGCTGAGTGCGCCGCCGGTGGCAGGCTTGCGGTATTTTGTAGCCAGTCTGCGCGGGGCCAGTCGGCCTGGCCGGGAACGAAGTCATCGACCGGTCGGCCCATCAGTGCATCGACGATGCGCGTGCAGGCTTTGCCGTCGCCATAGGGATTGTTGGCCTGGGCTGTGCGGCGCCAGAGCAGGTCGTCGTCATACAGCGCACTGACGCCCTCGACAATCGACTGCGGCGCGGTGCCGACCAGCCGCACGGTGCCAGCGGCCACGGCTTCCGGGCGCTCGGTGACGTCGCGCATCACCAGCACCGGTTTGCCCAGCGACGGCGCCTCTTCCTGAACGCCGCCGGAGTCGGTCAGCACTACGTGGGCGCGTTGCATCAGGCGCACGAAGGACAGGTAATCCAGTGGCTCGATCAGGTGCACGTTGCCGAGGTTGCCCAACTGCTCGGTGACCGGGCCCTTGACGTTGGGGTTCAGGTGCACCGGGTAAACGATCTGGATATCCGGACGCTGTGCCAAGGTACGCAGCGCCTTGCAGATATCGAGAAAACCTGCGCCGAAGTTCTCGCGCCGGTGACCGGTCACCAGCAACACCTTGCGGCTGGGCAGCAGAAAGCTGAACTGCTGGTCCAGGCGCTGGCGCAGTTCGCTGTCGCGTTCGATGCGCCGGGCCGTTTGCTGCAAGGCGTCGATGACCGTGTTACCGGTGACGAACGAACGGCCCTGCTGGCGTTCGCCAAGCAGATGGCGACGCGCCTCAGCGGTGGGGGCGAACAGCAGGTCGGCGGTCATGTCGATACTGCGCCGGTTCATCTCTTCAGGCCATGGCTGGCGGATATCGCCGGTACGCAGCCCGGCCTCGACGTGGCCCACCGGAATACGCCGGTGGAAGGCGGCCATCGCGGCGACCATGGCCGTGGTGGTATCGCCGTGGACCAGCACCCGGTCGGGCTGGGCAATCTCCAGCATCGGGTCGATGGCCTCGAACAGTGCGGCGGTCAGGCCGTTGAGCCCTTGATTGGGGCGCATGACCTCCAGGCTGTAATCGGCTTTGAGCTCAAACAGTTCCAGCACCTGGTGCAGCATGTGTTGATGCTGGCCAGTGACACAGACCCGTGAACTGATACCGGGCTCGGCGGCCAGCGCCTTGACCAGCGGTGCCATCTTGATGGCCTCGGGGCGAGTGCCGAAGATGGACAGAATACGGACTTTGGGTTGGTTGCTAGCGATGGTGGCCTCCCGCGCAGTCATCGTGCGCTTACAGCAGTCGGCCCGTACGCTACAGCGTGCGGGCAACTAATGATTCGGGTTCTATCGTAGTACCGGGGTCAACAGAATCGACACTAGGGGGGTCACATCATGTGATGAAGAACTGCACTGCTTTGCATCCCGGAAGTGCAGGGATTATTAGTACTTAATTTAAGAATTGCAAAATATTAATTTGATTTTTGCGTAGGAAAGAACGGGAAACTTTTGAAGTTACGGGCAGTCGTGATTAACTCAAACGAGGGTGTTATCGTTTTGATATCATCATAACTATATGATATTTCTCATTTTTCTATTTTTGATTGAGCTGTTTTGAGGGTATTAATTATCTGACGCTCACGCATTGGCTAGCGACTGTTGTTCGACTGAGCGGAGTCATTAATGTCAGCACTATGACGCCTGCATATTGGCAGAATGGCGAACGGGTTGGCAGAACGCGTAGCGCGCGAGGAATTAAAAGTTCAATCATTTCGTACAGGGCGAAACAGGACCGCCGCAAGGTGGGAAAGTTCAGCAGGCTGATGCGTTGAGTGCCGTGTTTGCGCACTATTAGTCGTCAACCGCGCGCTGTTAATCATCGGCCTGGTTGAGAATGATTAGCGGGTTCAATATTGAGCGGCTGTCGGCTGTCCTGCGGCGTATTGCAATGGTCTTCGCACAGGCTTGGTATTTTCTGGCAAGCCCGTGCTGCAAGGGCTTGAGCATGCTAATTGCATTGCTGCAGGCAAGCGGGCGCAAAGGTGAATATTCCACCCACCGTAACGTTTCGCAGGCAGCATTGAGTGTTATACGCTCGCTTTTAATTGCTCTTTGCCAATGGCCATCAAGGCTGTTCCATTATTGGTCTGAAACTTTTTCTTTGCAGTGAGAAACCATGCGATGCCCACGATAGCGCTACTGATCTGCGATGACTCGAACATGGCGCGCAAGCAGTTACTCCGGGCCTTGCCTGAAGACTGGGATGTGTCGGTGACCATGGCCACCAACGGGCTTGAAGGCCTCGATGCCATACGCCGGGGGCAGGGCGAGGTGGTTCTGCTGGACCTGACCATGCCGGTGATGGACGGCTATCAGACCCTGGCAGCGATCCGTTCGGAGCAACTGGCGGCCAAGGTCGTTGTGGTGTCCGGGGATGTCCAGGACGAAGCGGTGCGGCGAGTGATGGAGCTGGGCGCCCTGGCATTTCTGAAAAAGCCTGCTGACCCCACCGAGCTGCAAGCGACCCTGAGTCGCCTGGCGCTGTTGGGCCCGCCTGCCGTCAAGGCGCCGCATATCGTTGCTGGCGCCGATGGCCGGATCAGCTTTCAGGATGCCATGCGCGAGACGGTCAACGTCGCCATGGGCCGTGCCGCGGCGTTGCTGGCCAAGGTGCTGGGGGTGTTCGTGCAACTGCCGGTGCCCAACGTCAATATGCTTGAGGTGGGCGAGTTGCACATGGCCCTGGCCGATGCTCAGCGTGGTCAGCGGCTGACCGCCGTGTGCCAGGGTTACATCGGCGGCGGTATTGCCGGTGAAGCCTTGTTGCTGTTGCATGACTCGGAGGTCGCCGACATCGCCCGGCTGATGCAGCGAGACTCCACCGATTACACCGACATGGAAATGCTTCTGGACCTCTCGACTCTGGTGATCGGTGCCTGCCTGAGCGGTATCGGTGAGCAGATCGACGTGCCGTTTTCGCTGGGCCACCCGCAGATTCTTGGTCAGCAGGGCGGCATCGACGACCTGATCGACGTCAACCAGAAACGCTGGAAGAAGACCCTGGCCGTCGAGGTCAGCTACAGCGTTGAAGGGCACAATATTCACTTCGATCTGTTGATGTTGTTCACCGAAGACTCGGTCGAGCGGCTCACGAACAAACTTGCCTACATGATGAGCTGATCAATGAACGAGCGTATCGATATCAAAGAGCTTCACTGGCTACTGGCGGTCACTCAGAACATTGATGTGGGCATTGTCGTGCTGGACCGCGACCTGCAAGTGCAGGTGTGGAACACGTTCATGGAAAACCGCTCCGGAGTGATTCCGTTCGAGGCTATCGGCAAGTCGTTCTTCGAGCTGTTTCCGGAGCTCAACCGGGCCTGGTTCAGCAAGAAGGTCGATAACGTCATCACCTTGGGCACGCCTGCGTTCACCATTTGGGAACAGCGACCGTACCTGGTGCGCTTCAAGAACTACCAGCCGATCACCGGCCAGGAAGAGTTCATGTACCAGAACACCAGCCTGTTTCCGTTGCGTGGCACCAACAACCAGATCAGCCACACCTGCCTGGTGATCTATGACGTCACTGACGTGGCGGCCAACCGGCATCAGCTGCTCAACGCCAACCGCCAGTTGCAGAAGCTTTCCAGCACCGACCGGCTGACTGGCCTGAACAACCGCGGTCACTGGGAAGAAGCGCTCAAACAGGAATACGCCCGGCACAGTCGCTACGGTTCACAGACCTCGCTGGTGATGCTCGACATCGATCACTTCAAGCACGTCAACGACAGCTGGGGGCATCAGGTGGGCGATCAGGTGCTGCAGGCGATGGCCGAGGTGGTCCGTGCTCAGGTACGCGGTGCCGATATCGCCGGTCGTTATGGCGGTGAAGAGTTCGTCGTGCTGCTGCCCGACACCGACAAGGAAGGCGCGCGTATCTTTGCCGAGCGCTTGCGCACGGCGGTTGAAGCGCTTGAGGTGAAACACGAAGGCCAGAGCATTCGCTGCACGATCAGCCTGGGCGTGGCTGACCTCAGCAAACCGAGCAACGGTTACAAAGCCTTGATCGAATGGGCCGACCAGGCGCTGTACCAGTCGAAGAAAGGCGGGCGTAATCGGGTGACCATCGACGCGTGACAAGCCCCGCCGTTCAGGGGGGGAAGGATAGCGCGGACGGCGTAGCCGTCCCTGGTTGCAGTGGGGTGTCTGCTGCTGTTCGATGGACGCACCGCCACAGGATGATGCGAAGTAACACGGCGACACAAATGCCCTTCTACGGCGGTATTTCGTTACAAAGACCCCATGGGCATGCACCTTGAAAACACCGTGCCGTGCGCGCCTAATGTCGCCTTCATTGCTCATGGCTCAAGAGCAGTATGCAACGACTTCAAGCCTTCAAGTACGAACTCATGCCAGACGCCCGCCGCGACTATCTGCACCAGTGCTCCACCACGATCAGCCAAAACCACGCGATGGTGTGTATCGAGGACTTGCAGGTACGGAAGATGTCCAGGTCGGCGGCAGGCACGGCCGAGGCGCCGGGAAGAAACGTTCGGGCCAAGTCTGGCCTGAACAGGGCCATCCTCGATCAGGGCTGGTTCGAGTTCCGCCGGCAACTGGACTACAAGCTGGCGTGGCGCGGCGGCTGGCTCATTGCAGTGCCGCCGCAAAATACCAGCCGCACGTGCCCGTGTTGCAGCCATGTGTCGGCGGCCAACCGCCAGACGCAGGCGCTGTTCAGGTGCGTGGGATGTGGTTTCGAAGGCAACGCCGATGTGGTCGGGGCGATCAATGTACTAAGGGCGGGACACGCCCGGTTAGCCTGTGAAGTGAGCGCAGAGGTCATGGCGCCAGCAGCAGGAACCCACCGAAGCGACTCGGGGGCGGCCCGATGCCGTGCCTGAGCGCCGTAGGAATCTCCGGCCTTCAGGCCGGGGAGGATGTCAAGGTGCACGATTGATGTAGTTTCTGTTGTTTAATTGACAGCAATGATCTATATTTGCTGTCATTGACATCGGTTTTGAGGGTCGCATCATGGCTGTTCTAACGGTACGCAATGTGCCTGATGAAGTTCATCGGGCTTTACGTGTGCGTGCTGCCCAACATGGTCGCAGCACAGAAGCAGAAATTCGTGAAATCCTGGCCTCTGTGGTCAAGCCACAGCAGCGGTTGCGCTTGGGGGATGCATTGTCAAACCTGGGACGCAATGCAGGTCTGAGCAATGAGGACTTTTCGATTTTTGAGCAGGTACACGACAGGACACCCGCTGAGCCAATGGGGTTCGAATGATCGTTCTGGATACCAACGTGGTTTCTGAAGCAATGAAGCCACAGCCTGATCCAAAGGTGTTGGCTTGGCTGAATGATCAAATGGCCGAAACATTGTATTTATCGAGCGTTACGGTCGCTGAATTGCGTTTTGGCATTGACTCATTGCCGGCGGGAAAGCGCCGAGGCATGTTGGCAAATGTCCTTGAAGGGCTTCTGGAATTATTCAAGGAACGCATTCTGCCTTTTGATCTTGAAGCCGCTCATCATTACTCAAAGATGGCTGTTGCTGCTCGAGCCAGTGGGCGAGGCTTTCCTGTTCCTGATGGCTACATTGCGTCGATCACGGTATCCAGAGGGTTTACTGTGGCATCGCGTGATACAGCTCCTTATGAAGCTGGTGGATTGGCAGTCATCAATCCTTGGGATTGAGTCTCATCGCTGTCTCAGCATGCTAGGATCGCGCTTTTTCCGCCGACATCCTTCAGGGGCATCATGCGACCTCAATCCACGATCACCGTTGTGCCTGTCAACCGCCCGCTGACCGGTCGGGTCAGCCCGCCGGGCTCCAAATCCATTACCAACCGCGCTTTGCTGCTGGCCGGCCTCGCCAAGGGCACCAGCCGCCTGACCGGTGCGTTGAAGAGCGACGACACCCGGGTGATGTCCGAGGCGCTGCGGTTGATGGGTGTGCAGGTCGATGAGCCGGATGCCAGCACCTTTGTGGTCACCAGCAGCGGCCGCTGGAACGCGCCAGGCCAGCCGCTGGTGCTGGGCAATGCCGGTACCGCCACGCGTTTTCTGACCGCCGCGCTGGCCAACTTCGATGGCGAGTTCGTGGTCGATGGCGATGAATACATGCGCAAGCGCCCGATCGGTCCATTGGTCGATGCCTTGCAGCGCATGGGCGTTGAAGCCAGTGCGCCGACCGGCTGCCCGCCGGTGGCCATCAAGGGCCGTGGCGGCCTGGCGGCCGGACGCATCGAGATCGACGGCAACCTGTCCAGCCAGTACGTGTCGGCATTGCTGATGGCCGGTGCTTGCGGTCAGGGGCCGATCGAGGTGGCGCTGACCGGCAGCGAGATCGGTGCCCGCGGTTACGTGGACCTGACCCTGGCGGCGATGCAGGCCTTCGGTGCCGAAGTCGAAGCCATCGGCGAGGCGGCCTGGCGGGTGTCGGCCACCGGTTATCACGCCACCGATTTCCATATCGAACCGGATGCTTCGGCTGCTACCTACCTGTGGGCCGCCCAGGCCTTGACCGGCGGTGAGATCGATCTGGGCGTGGCCAACGATGCTTTCACCCAGCCCGATGCGCTGGCCAGCCAACTGATCGCGCAGTTCCCGAACATGCCGGCAGTGATCGACGGATCGCAGATGCAAGACGCGGTACCGACCCTGGCGGTGCTGGCCGCGTTCAACAACCAGCCGGTGCGCTTTGTCGGCATCGCCAACCTGCGGGTCAAGGAATGCGACCGCATTCGTGCCCTGGCCGATGGCCTGAACGGCATTGCTGCAGGTCTGGCAGTGGAAGAGGGCGATGACCTGCTGGTGCACGCCAATCCGGCACTGGCCGGGCAAACCGTCGATGCGCTGATCGACACCCACGCCGACCACCGCATTGCCATGTGCTTCGCCCTGGCCGGCCTGAAAATCGCCGGCATTCGCATCCAGGACCCGCTGTGTGTCGGCAAGACCTATCCGGGTTACTGGGATGCGCTGGAGTCGCTGGGTGTGGCGCTGCAGCGGGTGGATTGAAGCCTGCGCTGCGGACACCCGACCGGTCTGACAGAGCAGTATTGGCTTTAGCCGCAATACTGTTCAATTAGGTACTGTATGCCCTCGGTGGGAGCGACCTTGGTCGCGAAGAGGCCAGCAGAGTCAACGCATCTGCTGTGAATGTGCCGCCGTCTTCGCCAGCAAGCTGGCTCCCACCGGTCTAATTAACCAGTATTGGCTTTAGCCGCAATACTGTTCAGATAAGCACTGTGGACCAAGTGGGAAGAGCCGGCCGGCGCCCCGGTCTGCTCGCGAAGAGGCCGGTAAAGTCACAGCAGATGTGCCGGTTTTACTGGCTCTGTCGCGAGTAGAACTTCCTCCCAGCGAGACCGAATAAGATCTGAAATCGCTTAACTGATCAGCATTAGTCCTACGGGGTCCGTGTTTGCTGCGTGACAGCGCGGCGCCGAGGCGGCGGGCGATCACCCACCGGACGCGGCCAAAACCGCAGGAAACCTCGCTGCCACCCGTTCAAGGCATTTGCTGCGCCGTGTGTTTGACTCGCAAAATCTCGACGATACGAGCCTCCAACGCCGCAAAAAACATTCTCGCGCTCGGGTATGAGCGTCCAGTTGTGGGAATCCCCGCCCTTTAGGACGGGGAGTATGTCAAGCCTAAATCTTGAACAGCGGCTGCAATAGCCGCGATACCCACCCGTTAAAGCGCAGTGGCGCATCGGTGGCGGCCAGGCAGATGCACGGCTGGTCGCCGGCGACGATGGGCTGGTGTTCGATGTCTTCGTCCAGGTCGGCAATGTCGCCGGGCTGGAACAGTCCCAGACGATCTTCATACGCGCCCTTGAGCACCAGGGTCAGTTCGCTGCCGCCATGGCTGTGCACTGGCATGGCCATGCCGGGGGCGATGTTCAGCAGCATCAGGTTGCCTTCGCGCACCCCTTTGGCCTGCACCCGGCGGATGCCCGGCAGCAGGGTTTTCCATTGCAACTGGCTGTAGCGCTCGGCGAAGACTTCATGCAGGCACGTCGGCAGGTGATCCGGATCGGCGGCGTGCGGCAGCCGGTGAGACATTTTGGCCGGTGCTGCTTCGTCCAGGCGAGCGAGCATCGCTGAGCGGCCCCGGATCGGCACCACGGTGCTGCGGTGCTGTTGCACCAAGGCACCGCCGATGCGCTCGGCTTCACGCAGTTGGCCTCGGCATTGCGCGCACAGCTCCATGTGCGCAGCCGTGGCCAGTGACAGTGCCTGGGGCAAGGCACCGCTGGCATAGCTGACCAGGGTGGCATGATCCAGATGATGGAGCGGGGTCATCACGACTCCTTGAGCGTGGCGCGCAGCTTCTGGAAAGCCAGGCGCAGGTTGGATTTCACCGTACCCAAGGGCAGGCCGAGACGCTCGGCGATCTGCCGGTGGCTGAGGGATTCGAAGTACGACAGTTGCAGCACCCGGGCCTGATCGGCAGGCAGGGCCTTGAGCGCGCTGTCCAGTTGCTGGGCCTGACGGGCACTGAAGTCCAGCGAGACCTCTTGAGGCGCTTCCAGGCGTTCAAGTTGCTCCAGCGAGTCCTGGACCTGCACCCAGCCGCCGTCCTTGCGCACGGTGTCGATGTACAGGTTGCGAGCGATGCGAAACAGCCAGGTGACCAGGCTGGCACGCGCCGGGTCGAAGCTGTCGGCTTTGTGCCAGAGCTTGAGCAGGGTCTCCTGAACCAGCTCTTCGGCTTGGCCTTCGGAGATGTTCAGGCCCATCAGGTAGCGCAACAGGCGCGGCGCGAAGTGATCGTAGATGCGCATGAAACTGTCGCGATCCCGGTGACGGGCCACGGCATCGATTTCGGCAAGCCACAGGCGGCTGGCCAACGGGTCGGGGTGCAGGCTGGACACGTGGCGCAAGGTCCTGGTGGTGGCGATGCCGCTCATGATCCATCTTCCGGGCGTGGTTGTCCTGCTTATACGCAGCCCGGAAGAAAATGGATCACTTTAATGACTACAGGCGGAACATCGGCTCAGCCAGACCCTGCACGCCGGGGTTCACGGCAAACAGCCCGCCGGCCAGAGGCTGGTCGGACAGATCGCCGCCCGGCCGGATCGAGGTAACGAACAGGGTGTCCAGATTGGCGCCGCCAAAGGCGCACATGGCGGGTTTTTTCACCGGCACGGCGACAGAGCGGTCCAGCCGCCCGTCCGGGGTGAAACGGTGGATCAGCCCTGCGTCGTTGCCGCAGATCCAGTAGCAGCCATCGACGTCTACTGCCGCGCCGTCCGGGCGTCCCGGATGCGGCTGCATGTCGACATACAGACGACGATTGTGGGGTGTACCGCTGTCGATGTCGTAGTCAAAGGCCCAGATTTTCTGTACATCCGGGTGCGAGTCGGACAAGTACAGGGTCTTGCCGTCCGGGCTGAAGGCCAGCCCGTTGGGCACGATCAGCCCGTCGAGCTGTACGGGTAGGGCCTGATCGCCGGCGCCGTAGCGGTACATCGCACCGACCGGGGCGGCGGCGGCCATGTCCATCAGCATGGTGCCGGCCCAGAAACGGCCCTGCCGGTCGCAGCGGCCGTCGTTGAAGCGCATGCCCGGTCGCGCATGGCTGACCTCGGCCAGCAGTTGGTGAGTCAGGCTGCCATCGCTCTGTGGCTTGAGATGAAACAGGCCGCTTTCCAGGCCGGCCACCCAGCCGCCCTGGCCGTCGGCGGCGATGCAGGCGAGCATTTCTGGTGCTTGCCAGTTACGCAGGCTGCCATCGGCCAGGCTCCAGCGCTGCAATTGGCCAGCGGGAATATCCACCCAGTACAGCGCTTGCTCAGCGACGCTCCACACCGGGCTTTCACCCACGCCATTGCGGGCATCGACAATCAGTTCGGCGCTCATGTCATTGGTCTCCGAACGGGCCGCTGGCCGCGAAGGCGCCGCCCTGGTACAGGCGTGCCGGGTCATCGGCGGGCGGCAGCGGCTGACGCTCGACCTGGGCCCGGAAGGTTTCGGAGCTGTCCTTGGGCTGGTAACCGAGGTGGCTGGCCAGGCGGTTATCCCACCACACGGCCTGGTTATTGGAGACGCCATAGACCACGGTGTGCCCGACCTGCGGGGTGTACAGGGCGCGTTCGATCAACTGGGTCAGGTCGGCATAGCTCAGCCAGGTGTTGAGCATGCGGTGGTTCTGCGGCTCCGGGAACGAGGAGCCAATGCGCAAGCTGACGGTCTCGATGCCATAACGGTCGAAGTAGAAGCTGGCCATGTCCTCGCCATAGGACTTCGACAGGCCGTAGTAGCTGTCTGGACGGCGCGGCGCGTTGGCGTCGATCACCTGGTCCTGGCCATGAAAGCCGATCACGTGGTTGGAGCTGGCGAACACCACGCGCTTGACCCCGTGTCGGCGTGCCGCTTCATAGATATGGAACACGCCGCAGATATTCGGGCCGAGCACTTCCTCGAAAGGCCGCTCTACCGAGACGCCGCCAAAGTGCAGGATCGCGTCGACACCGGCGACCAGCTCATGCACTGCGGTTTTATCCGCCAGGTCGCACGGCCAGATTTCTTCTGATTCGTCAGCGGCCGGCGCCATCGGTGCGATATCGGAAAGACGCAGCACGCGCGCGTAAGGCCGCAGGCTTTCACGCAGGATCTTGCCCAGGCCGCCGGCGGCGCCGGTGAGCAGGAGGCGATTGAAAGGCGTCGGGGAAGGCTGGGACATGCGGGCACCCTATTGTTGTATGTTGTCGTATGAGTTGGTCGATTATTTGGGGTGTCCGGGATGGGTGTCAAGTAGCGTTTTTAGGTTGAATAACCAGAGCGAACCCAATTATTTACCTTCAAAAATAAAATTTTAGGTAATGTCATCATACGACAAGGGTTGGCTCTGGCTGCTCTAATCCTTGGTCCAGTCGAGCGTATGCAGACCCTTGATCTGTCTGAATGCCTGGTCATTGCTGATCAGCGAAGCATTGGTCGCTTTGGCATGAGCGGCAATCATCATGTCCAGATTGCCGAGCGGTTTGCCAACGCGTTCCATAGAGGCCCGCAGGTCGCCATAGCAGTTGGCGACATGGCTGTCCCAAGGCAAAACATCTATGCGAACCAGAAACGCCTGTACGAGTGCGTGCAGGCGCGTCGCGTCAGGTCGCTTGGCCAGGCCATAGCGTAATTCACCCAGAGTAACCGCCGAGATGCATATGTGATCCATGGGCGTATTGAGCAGATGCTTCTGCACGCCAGGGTAAGTGCCCTTGATGATATGGCTGACCATGTTTGTATCGAGCATATACAGCGGACTCATAGGCATCCTGTTCAAAATGGATCGCGTTCTTGAGGTGGCAGATCCTGGCGATCAGACATGAAGTCGTCGGGCACCTTGCTGTCTTTCAAGAGTTCAAAAAAACCGTCCCAGGTACCCGGCTTTCGCGAAAGAATGACGTCACCTGTTGTGGGGTCCTGGCGGATATAGACTTCCTTGCAATCGAATCGAAACGACGCCGGGAGACGCACAGCCTGACTTCTGCCGTTGTTGAACAGTTTGGCAACGTGGTGCATGGGCATTCTCCGGGTTGAGGCAAGGGTCAGATGTTTTTGATATATACCATGGTATATCACAGCGGCATGAATCGCTTTGCCACTCATCTCCTGAAACCGGATGTGCTATCGAAAATTGCTTTTTCATTCAGTGGTTGAGACGGACAAGCCCGGGACGTTAGGCCTCCCCACTCACAGGCGCAAGCACTTGGGTTTTTTTCGGAAATACCCTTCAAGAGAACCAGAAGCGTCCTGCCTTGAACACTAGAAACAAGCCGTGCCAGGCCGTTTCTACCCGCCTGTACTCCTGCTTTGAACTGTCTCGCTCACAAGCCCTCAACCTTCTAAAGCCCTCCTGAAGTCCCGGTATCTCGCCGCGTAGGGGACCTCGCCAACAAGTAGTCCATACACGGGCCGTTCGCATGCCCGTCAGGAGGCCGCCGCGATGCGTATCGCCCAGATCGCGCCTTTGGCAGAGAGCTGCCCGCCGCAGTTGTACGGCGGCACCGAACGCATCGTGTCTTACCTCACCGAAGAACTGGTACGTCAGGGCCACGAGGTGACGCTGTTCGCCAGCGGTGACTCGCAGACCCGGGCGCGACTGGTGGCCGGGTCTGGCCAGGCGCTGCGCCTGAACCCGCAGATCGAATACCCGCTGCCGTTCGAGGTGATGATGCTCGACCAGGTGATGCGCCAGGCCGATGAGTTCGATGTGCTGAATTTCCATAGTGACGTGTTGCACTTGCCCATGGCCCGGCGCTTGGGCTGGCGTTGCGTGACCACCTTGCATGGCACGTTGCACCGTCCCGATTGCCAGGACTTTTACCCACGGTTTGCCGAAGCGGCGCTGGTGTCGATATCCATGGCGCAGCGCCGGCCACTCACCCGTTCCGTGAACTGGGCGGCGAATATCTATCATGGCTTGCCCAAGGATCTGCTGCCGTACACGGCCCGACCGGAGGGTGATTACCTGGCGTTCCTGGGGCGTATTTCGCCGCAAAAGCGCCCCGACCGGGCCATCGCGATCGCCCTGGCCTGTGGTCTGCCTTTACGGATTGCAGCGAAAGTCGACGCTCAGGACCAGGCCTATTGGGAGCAGCAGATCCTGCCGCTGGTGCAAGCCAACCCTTCGGTGCAGTTCATTGGTGAAATTGACGAGCGGCACAAGGCCGACTTTCTCGGGCATGCCCGCGCCTTGCTGTTCACCATCGATTGGGACGAGCCGTTCGGCCTGGTGATGATCGAAGCCATGGCCTGTGGCACACCGGTGATTGCCTTTGCCCGTGGTTCGGTGCCGGAGGTCATTGATCATGGCCAGTCCGGGTTTATCGTCCATAGCGTGGCCGAGGCCGTGGCAGCCGTGCAGCAGCTTGAGCATCTGCAACGCCATCAGGTGCGGGCGATCTTCGAGCAGCGGTTCACGGTCGAGCGTATGACCGCCGACTATCTGGCCTTGTACCGGCGCATGATCGAGCACGCCGAGCGTGAGCAAAAGCCGGTGTTTGCGATTCCAGGCGGCGCCTCCTTGCCTCAGGTACGCCCGCGCACCCTCAAGCATGACGACACCTTTGGCGTGTTCGACCCTAATGGTGATGTGCTGGCAACCCCGGACAGTCCCCAAGGGATCTTTCACTGCGATACCCGCCATTTGTCGCACTGGTGCCTGACCCTGCAAGGGCTGCGGCCGCTGCTGCTCAGTTCCACCTTGCGTGATGACAACGCGATGCTGACCTGTGACCTGAGCAACCCGGACCTCTACGATCGCCAGGGGCGGCGCTGGTTGCTCCACAACCTGATTCACCTGCGGCGTTCGCGGTTTCTCTGGCGTGGCGCCTGCTTCGAACGAATCAGAGTGCGCAATTTTGACCAGCGCTCGCGACGGCTGCGCCTGCAACTCGGTTTTGCGGCCGACTTCCGGGATCTTTTTGAGGTCCGTGGTCAACAGCGCAGTCAGCGCGGTGAAACGCATGCTGCGCAGTGCCAGGCGCAACAGGTGAAGTTGTCCTATACCGGCCTGGATGACGGGCTGCGCACTACGACCTTGCGCTTTGAGCCGCCACCGCAGCAGCTTGATGGCCGCCAAGCGCAGTTCGAGCTGCATCTGGCCGCCGGCGAGAGCCGTTCGCTGTTTGTCGAGATCAACTGTGGTACGCCGAGGCTGCCGTGGTCCGTGCGGCACGCATTTTTCAGCTCGGTGCGTGATGCGCGGCGTGAGCTGCGCACCTTCGCTTCGCGGGCCACGGCAATCCACACCTCTCATGAAGTCTTCAACGAGGCGGTGCGCCGCAGCATCTCCGACCTGTACATGCTCACCAGCAAGACGCTCCACGGCTTGTACCCCTATGCCGGAATCCCTTGGTACAGCGCGGTGTTTGGCCGTGACGCGCTGATCACCGCCTGGGAAATGCTCTGGCTCGATCCTGGCATAGCCCGTGGCGTGCTCGGGCATCTGGCCGCGCATCAGGCCTGCGAGCTTGATCCGCGGACCGATGCGGAGCCGGGCAAGATCCTCCATGAAATGCGCAATGGCGAGATGGCCGCTCTCGGTGAAATTCCGTTCGCGTGTTACTACGGCAGCGTCGATGCCACGCCCTTGTTCGTAATGCTGGCCGGTGCTTATCTGGAACGCACCGATGACGTGGACACGTTGCGCGCGCTATGGCCTGCCATCGAGCGCGCGCTGGGCTGGATCGACCAATATGGTGACCGCGACGGCGATGGCTTTGTCGAATATGCACGCCGCTCCAACAAAGGATTGATTAATCAGGGCTGGAAGGACAGTCACGATTCGGTATTCCATGCTGACGGCCAGTTGGCCCGGGGACCGATCGCACTGGTGGAGGTGCAGGCCTATGTCTATGGCGCATGGAATGCAGCACGCAGCATTGCCCTACGGCTGGGGAATCGGCAACGGGCAGCGCTGCTCAAGGATAAAGCGGTAGGTTTGCGCCGGCAGTTCGATGCACAGTTTTTCGACGAAGAACTTGGCACCTATGTACTGGCTCTGGACGGTGACAAGCGCCCGTGCCGGGTACGCACCTCCAATGCCGGGCATGCGCTGTTTGGCGGCATTGCCTATGACGAGCGTGCACCTCAGGTGGTGGCCACACTGATGGAACGTACATCGTTCAGCGGCTGGGGGATCCGTACCCTGGCGTCTTCCCAGGCGCGCTACAACCCGATGAGCTACCACAACGGGTCGGTATGGCCCCACGACAATGCGCTGATTGCCGCCGGTTTTGCCCGTTATGGTTTTCGGCATGAATCGGCGCAGCTTTGCGAAGGGCTGTTCGCTGCTTCTACTTATCTTGACCTGCGCCGTCTGCCGGAGTTGTTCTGCGGCTTTGCCCGTCAGCGCACTCAAGGACCGACCTTCTATCCGGTGGCCTGCGCACCTCAGGCCTGGGCTGCTGCTGCGCCCTTGTCGATGCTGCAATCGTGCCTGGGGCTGAGCTTTGAGCCGCGCAGGCAACGAATTCTGTTCGACGAGCCGGTGCTGCCGGCTTTTCTCGAACAGGTACGCCTGCATCGCCTGAACGTCGGTCAGGGGACGGTGGACCTGGCTTTGCGTCGAGCCGGCAGCAACGTGTTGGTCGAAGTGCTGCGCCGCGATGGCAAGGTGCAGGTGCTGAGTACAAGCTGACGCCGCTCGCCGGTCGTCTGTGCACACTCTTTTACTTCGCATCATCCTGTGGCGGTGCGTACATCGAACAGCAGCAGACACCCCACTGCAACCAGGGACGGCTACGCCGTCCGCGCTATCCTTCCCCGCCCCGATGGTCAGCGCACCATCGGCTCCAGGCCACTGTTGCGCAGGGCGGCGGCGGCTTCACTCGAGGCCAGGTAGTCGAGCAGGGCCTTGGCATCGATCGGATGTGCGCTGCGACTGGCGACAGCGCCGCAGTACAGGGTCATCTGCTGGACCTGATCGGGGATCAGACCGACGATCTGGATGCCGTCGGCCTGTTTCAGCTCGCTCAGTTGCTGAAAGCCGACCTGCGCCTCGCCGCGTGCCAGCACAGCGCCCACGGGTTCATCACTCACCATCCGGCTTTTGTCCTGCAGCCGCTCGGTCAGGTGCAGCTGGTTGAAGAGCACACGTGAGACGTACAGGCCGCTGGAACTGTCGGAGTAAGCGATAGAGGGGGCGTCGATCAAGGTCTGCCGGAAGCTTTCCAGAGTGCTGATGTCTGGCTTTGGGGCACCTTGTGGCACGGCCAGGGCGATGAAGGCTTTGCCCAGCTCGACGCGACTGTCGGCATCGGCATGGCCATCCTTGATCAGCCGGTCAAGGCTTTGCCGGGTCAGCAGGACGACATCGGCCGGCTCCTGGCGGGCCATGCGGTTGGGAATCGTATGGGGCGCGCTGCCGGCTGAAGGTGCCAGCTCTGCCACCAGGCGTACGCCGGTGCGTTTCTCGTAGTCGGCGCTGAGGGCCTGAAAGGCACCCATGGTGGCGCTTGAGGCCAGTACGATGAGTTGTACGGGCTTGGCAGTGGCTGCATGAAGAAAAGACAGTGGCAGGAAAGAAAGAGCGCCACCGAGCAGCCAGGAAAGCAATTTTTTCATCTGAAAAACAACCTTGCGATAAAACCTGGTCGGCCATTATGAGCCAAAACATCAGACAGGCGGAGCTTGATACCGGTTTTGGCAGCTGCGCGGCTGATTGCAGGACCACCAACGTATGAACAATCGAAAGGAATATTGCGCTACCGACCGCGAACAGACGACAGCTTGTCCAGTATGTGAAGTTGTTGAGGAAAACAAAACTATTCTAACTAGAGGGCCTGAGCCATGTGCCTCAAGAGCCCGCAAGACCTCCCACTCAATCTGCGGATAGTCGGCATGAATACAGCGTCTGAAATCGATATTTCAGGCCTGAGGTGTTACGACAGAGTTGTCGATGGTGTCACCTACAGCGTTCCACGCGGCATCACCCGGGAGACCCGTGGTCGAGTGTGGATCGTGCGGGTCCTGAAGAACAGCCAGTTGCTCGTGGCTGCACGCTTTACCGACTTGCGCTTTGGCGGTACCCGGCGGGCACTGGATGCAGCGATCATTCATCTGATCCACAGTGGTCACGCCTGGCGGCGTGAAGATGTCCTGCAACTGAATGAACGTACCGCCGTGCATTGGCGCAAACGCAGTGGCGTGGGTTTGTGTGCGGTGGCTTACGTCACGCGCTCAGGGCCCGGGCGTGGTGAGACGTTCTTTCTCTCGACCTGGCGGCGAGTGGCCAGTGGCCGGGGCCTGGAAAAATTTCGTGGCAAGCTGGTCAGCGTGCTGGAAAGCGCTTGGGAAATCGAGCATCAAGCGATTGCCACGCCCTTCCCCGTGCAGAAAAGCATCCGCCAGGACGTTGACCAGTTGCTCGACAGCACCGCCTGGCAGCGTTTTTTGCTGGCTGGCCGACGCAAGGTCGATCAGATCGCAGTGGCCGAGTATGTCGCTGCCCTGGGAGGGGCTGCAGGGGCGTGAGGTGATGTTGCAGGTTTTGCTACAACCCCTGCAGCCCGCGAAAACGCCCGACATCAGTGAGTTAAATGGCCGATATTACGGGCGATTATTTCCGAACTGGTACAATGATGGCACTTTATAAGTTGCTGAATTGCTTGCTCGAATACAGGCGGGTATGAATAATGCCTTGTGTTTCGGCTCACTCATTACTTGATGTTAAGTGAGTGTGTTGATAGCAGATAATTGAACTAATATCTGGTGAGACTGTCTGTTGGTAGTCGTTCCGGTAATAATAGCCGACAGTGGAATGGTCATGGCTATTTGATATTGGATTATTGTTTATTACTTGATTTGTCTGGCAACCGGAGCGCCATTCGATCACATCATTGCGAACAGCCATCGCACGCCATGAACCTGGCGCCGTATGGCAGGTGCAGGATTCTTCCATGACCTCCGTCGTTTCTCTCTCCCTGGATCTCCAGCAGTTCGAGACCTTGCAACGTCTGGCGCATATGACGCGCCGTGATCAGGGCTGGCATCTGCGTCAGGCCTTGGCCCTTTATCTGCAAGAGCAACCATGCCTGGACCCTGTCGAAGAAGGCTTGGCCGATGCCCGTGCGGGCCACCTGCTGGACCTGGCTGACATCGAAGCCAAGTGGAGGAAAAAACCATCATGTTGAAACTGACACGCAAGGCCAGTGCTGACCTGGATGACATTTTTGAGCACTACAAGGAGCGTTTAGGGGCCGAGCAGGCTCAGGCCATCGTTCATGATGTCGTTGCCGAGAGCCGTGCTCTGGAGCGCTCTGCGTCCGCCAAGGAGGCTTGCCGGGCATCGAAGGTCGGTGAGCTGGCGCTCAAGCGCTGGCCCTTTCTGACGACCTTTCAGGTCACTCCGGAATCGGTCCAGATTCTGCGTTTTTTGCACAGTAGCGGTCAGCCCATCAATCAGCCGCTGGACGTTGAACCCGCCATTCGGGTGAGTTCTTCAGTCGATGTGTCCGGTTTGCGCTGTTATGACCGTCTGGTCGATGGCCTGACCTATCGGGTGCCGCGCGGTATCAGCCGGGATCCGCGCAGCGCCGGCTGGCTGGTGCGTGTGGTGCGCAATAAACAGGTGGCGCTGCAGGAGCGTTTCACTGACGCTGCCTTTGGCAGTGTTCTGGGCTCTTTGGAGGCCGCGATCATTCATCTGAGCCACAGCGGCCTTGCCTGGCTGCAAGAGGATGTCCTGACGCTGGATGAGCACTGTGCGGTGCACTGGCGCAAACGTAGCGGTGTGGGCTTGTGCGCAGTGTCTTATGTTTCGCGCAACGGTCCGGGCCGTGGCGAAACCCTGTTTGTCTCGACCTGGAAGCGGGTCGAAAGCGGTCGTGGCCTGGAGAAGTTTCGCGCCAAACTCGTTGAGACCCTGCTGTGCTCTCATACCCTGCAGCATGGACCTGACAGCGTGTCTGACAGCTTGCGGCGCCACCTTGATGCGCGGGCAGGAAAAGTCATGGCCAGCGAGCGTTTCAAGGACTTTTTGCGCGCCGGGCAACGCAAGGCCGAACGGGTTGCCGTGAGTAATTATCTGAGCGCTCTCAATTAACATTGTCGTGCAGCAGGCCGTCGAGGTGATGCGTGGCCTGGCCGTGCAAATGCAGCAGGCTGCCGAACGTATCGCTGCGCTGGATAAACAATCGCAGATCATCGGTTCGATCATTCAGAGCATCAGCAGCATTGCCGAACAGACCAAATTGCTGGCGCTCAACGCTGCCATCGAGACGGCGCGCGCCGGTGAGCAGCGCCGTGACTTTGCGGTGGTGGCCGATGAGGGGCGGCAACTGGCTTCGCGTCCCAGCAAGGCCACTGAAGAGATTGTTTCGGTGGTCCAGCAGAACCAGAAACTGGCCGAGCAGGCGGTGGCCGTGATCGACAGTGGCAAGCACCAGGCCCAGCAAGGGCTGGACCTGGCGGCGCAAGCCGGTTCGGTGGGTTCCTGCTGCTGGCGCCATGACCTCTGCGCTCACTTCACAGGCTAACCGGGCGTGTCCCGCCCTTAGTACATTGATCGCCCCGACCACATCGGCGTTGCCTTCAAAACCACATCCCACACACCTGAACAGCGCTTGCGTCTGGCGGTTGGCCGCCGACACATG